>DUEQ01000048.1 GCA_011192085.1 Caldilineae bacterium | reverse complement strand
TGAGTCAGAAAAAACGAGCCCATGCCCAAGAAACGCTGACTTATTGGCAAAAAGAACTAGGGGAAGCGCAGGAATGGTTAGCCTATGCCAAGCAACGACTCATCCGCGCGCGGGAGGAGCTGAAAGACGCTCAGGCCGCTTATGAACGTGCGCGGTGGGCTTACAACGATGCAGTGGATCGTTACAATCGCTGCATTCGCAGCAAAGAAAGCCGCGATTGCAGCGGGAGGCGACGTGATATTGAACGCGCCAAAGATCGTCTGGAAATGGCGACTTTTCGCTTGAAACGGGCCATCGCTGAATTCGAGGCGGCTAAACATGAATTTGGACACGCTCAGGCCCGGGCGGACTGCTGTCAAACCAGTGTGGAGGTAGCGCAACAAGCACTCTCTGTCGCTGAGGAAGCGATAGCCTGGGCTGATCAGGCGCTGGCTGAGATCGAACGCGGCCTCGATTACGCCGATGCGGCGCTCAGATTCGTTATCGAGGCGGAAGGACATGTTGAAAACGAAATAAAAGCGGCCGAAGCTATGAGACTTTTCTGCCGTAAGGACTTGAACGCCTTGAGCGCGGCTGCCATAGCTCATCGACGCGCAGATGGCTTCTTCGAATCCGCCCAGCGCTTGCTCATCCTCAGCCGCCAAGAATTGGACTATCGTATTGCCCGGCTCGCTGAGTTTGATCGTCCGGGCTTATTCTCTTAGCCTCATCCCTCCGCCTGCTGTGCGAAACGGCTTCTCATTCGATTTTATAACCACCGATGGAAGAAATCCTGTGGAAATTCTCCCGACAGAATCGAGATCTGCGCGATCTACGCAAAGACATCCAAGGGGTCTGGGATGATGACGCCGCCCGCGACATCAACCGTCGATACCTGGATCCCCATGACGCCGATGCTCGGGAAGTGGAAGCCTCGCTGCGAAAGCAAGTCATCGCCATCTCCGAGGCGGCCGCCTTGCGTCGTCGGGCCGAAGAAGAGGCGCGACGGGCGACCCAATTCGCAGAAAACATGATCCAGTCCCTGAGCGCTGTCGAACGGGAGTTGCCCCTGCTGTTTTCCTGCTTCGAAGAAGCAAAACAGTTTCACGGTAAAGGCCAAGACCTGATCCCCATCATTGATCGATTC
>DUEQ01000479.1 GCA_011192085.1 Caldilineae bacterium | reverse complement strand
CCGCCTGAACCTCCGCCCGAACCTCCGCCCGAACCTCCCGTCCCGCCCACGCCTCCCCCCGAGGGCTGTCTGACGCTTATTTGGCGTTTGTTGGCCTTGTTGTTTGGGAAGAAGTAGCCCCATCGCCAGCCCCATACACCCGCTGAATCCACGCGTATTCGCGGGCCAGCCCCTCTCGTAATCCCACCTTCGGTTCATACCCCAACGCCGCCTGCGAGCGACTGATATCGGCCCAGGTGTGGCGCACATCGCCCGCCTGCCTGCCCAACCGCTGGATCGTCACCGGCTTGCCCACGACCTCAGAAAGCATCTCCAACAGGTCGAGGAGCACGATGCGGCTGCCTCCGCCCAGGTTGAATGTCTGGCCCACCACGTCGTCGGGCGCATGGCCCGCGGCCAGGGTGCCGGCGACGATGTCGGAGATGTAGGTGAAGTCCCGGGTCTGCTGGCCGTTGCCATAGAGAGGAATAGGTTCATCGAACAGCGCGGCCTTCAAGAACTTGTGGAAGGCCATGTCGGGGCGCTGCCGCGGGCCGTATACGGTGAAATAGCGCACCACCACCGTGGGCGCGCCGAAATCGAGATGGTAGCTGCGGCAGAGATGCTCCGCGGCCAGCTTCGTGATGGCGTAGGGGCTGCGGGGTTGGGGACAGGTGGTCTCCCGCCAGGGCATTTCCGGGGAATCGCCGTAGATGGAAGAGGAGCCCGCGAAGACGAAGCGCTGCACGTCCGATCCCGCCACCGCGTGAAGCAGACGCTCGGTGGCCAACACGTTGTTGCGGGCGTAAGCGTCGAATTTCGAACCCCAACTATCCCGCACGCCCGGTTGTCCCGCGATGTGGAACACCACATCCACCCCGTCGAGAAGGGGTGCTAACGCCATCTGCGTCAGATCGCCCTCGATAAAGGTGAAGCGGGGATGGGGGAGAAGAGGGGCCAGATTCTGGCGCTTGAAGTGGCGATCGTAGAAGGGGATGAGCGCATCGACCCCGATGACGTCCACGTCTCGTTCGAGAAGCGCCTCGGTGAGATGGGAGCCAACGAAACCTGCGCAACCAGTGACCAGATATTTCATGCCGCTATCTTATCACAAGGAGCGATGAAAGATGAAACGAGATTGGATGGTTGACAGTGGTCGTGGATTCCAGAACCCATGACACTTTATCTGTTTTGTCGGCGCGGAGCGGGTGCGTCACACTTGCCGAAGTGCGACCCACCTCCATCGGCAAGATTTTCATGCGTCGCCGACTAAAATGGCACGCGCTCTCAGCGCCCTGATAAACTTGACAGGTTATAACGCGGTGTGCTATAGTGATCGTAACGCAATGCGTCACTTCACTTTTCGGCCTTTTGTCGGAGGATGTTGAATGCGTTCTGAAGTCACGACCCCCACAGATTCCGCGACAGAGCATAATGAAGCTGCGTCAACTGAGGCGGCTGATGGCAAGAATCCTGTGGCCGCGGGCGTGGAGAGCGCGCTGCGGGCCTCCATCGGGCTCTTTGCCCTGGGAAAAGAGGAGGCCGAGGCCATCATCAATCGCATGGTCGAGCGAGGCGAATTGGCCGAGAAAGATGGACGCCGCATCCTTCGCAACCTGTATAAGCGCCCCAGGCAGGGCGTCAAGCAGATCAATCAGCGGCTGGAGTCCGCACTGGATGATACGATCCTGGGCATCTTGAACATGCTCAACGTGCCCACCCGGTCCGATCTGCAAACCCTGACCGAGAAGATCAATGAACTGGCCGAGAAAGTGGAAGCCTTGAGCGAGAAAGTCTCCTCCTGATTT
>DUEQ01000478.1 GCA_011192085.1 Caldilineae bacterium | reverse complement strand
TCCGATGTGAGATGTTCATCGAACGCGAGGATGGCGCCTTTGATGAGATAGCCATTTCGGGTGGGTTGGATGCTGATGTCCAGCGGTTTGAAGCGCTTGGTATAGAGTTGTTGTGATAACACCGTGTTGATGGCCCGCAGTTTCTTCTGCGTCGTCACCGTTTCATAGGTGACATAGCCCAGAATGAGCACCACCACCATCGCGAAAGCCACCGTCACTTTGAGCCCGCGCACAATCTCGTTCCAGGTTTGCTTCTCTGTGGATAAAAAGTCGAGGGCGATGAAGACCAGCGATGCGGCCAGGACGATGGCCACCAGGTTGGTGAGGAACAGCAACAACGCGCCGAATGCGATGTCCATATCGGCCACGGCGAAACCATAGCCCACGACCGCCAGGGGCGGGACCAGGGCGACGGCGATGGAGACGCCAGGCAAGGCCGAGGCGATGCTCTTGCGGGACATGGCGTAAGCGCCCGCCGCGCCCGACAGGAACGCAATGCTCAGGTCCAGCAGGTTGGGGGTCACCCGGCCCATGATTTCGTTGGTGGGACTCTTGATAGGCGAGAAGAAGGTGAGCACCGCGCCCACGGCAATGGCCAGCAGAACGCCTTGTGCCGTGGATTGCGCGGCCACGCCCAACCGTCGCACATCGCCCCGCACCATGCTCATGGCAATGGCCACGATGGGACTCATCAGCGGGGCCACGAGCATCGCGCCGATGATCACAGCGCCGCTGTTTTGCAACAATCCATAGGTGGCGATGCCCGCGGAGAGGAAGATGAGGATGAAGAAATCAACGGAGGGATCCGCTCCCGCCATGATGGCCTGGGCCGCTTCCTGCCGCTCTTCCAGAGTGAGGGTGGGCAGTGTGCGGGTGAGGGTGACCCACAGCTCCGAGAGCCAGGGGAGTCGGGGTTTTTGATAGCGGCCCACAAGGATCGTGGGGACGGAGGCATGCTGGAAGAGATGAGCGTTAACGCCATCGAAGGTGGACCGTCGAGTCATGAAGTTGGCGCTGGCCCCGAAAATGATCAAATCTGTCTGGCGCGCCAGCTTCGCCACAGCGTCTTCCAGGGTGGATGCAGGCAGCACCGTGATGGTCATGGCGTCATCTTCGAAGCCCAAGGCGTGCAAAGCGCTGACAAGCCGCTCCCGATCCCGAGCGAGGTCTTCCTCGGTCGCGTCGGGCGGCGCCACGCGCACGATCTGCACAACCCCTTCATCATCCAACAGGGCCTGAGCCATGCTCAAGGAGATAGGCGCGTGCACGCCCCGCTCCACCAGCACAGCGATGCGACGCAATGCCCTCACCTCGGGAAAATGCTTCAAAAAGAGGGTATGCGTCCCCGCCTTTCGCAATATGTCGTCATACTCCTCCAGATTGCGGGAAGGGTCCTCGGCGATGAAGTCGGGAGCCACCAGCATCAGTTGGGGTTGCAACTCCTCCGCGGCGTTGATCACCCCCGAGATGGGATCGCTGGCCACCCGCACCATCGACTGGATGGCGACGTCGGATGGGAGCTGGGGGATTCGGTCCAGCGCGGTTATCAGCGCCTTCCAGGCGGCGACGCCCGCCTGCTCCCGCTCGCTCTCCGAGAGATCCTCATCCACCTCCACGATCTGCATCAGCGCCAGCGCGGCCTGCTGTTGTCGAGCCATTCGGGCGCTGAGGTGGAGCAGGGGTTCGAGGCTGGCTGGGGAGCGGAAGAGGGCCAGGATGATAGGGCCCTGGGGCAGCGCGGCCACAGCCGTTTGCACCTTTGGGTAATCGGCCTTCTCATCGCCGAACGTCTCCTGTTTGGCTCGCACAGCCAGGGCCCTGCGATGGGCGTAGGTCCCCAACAACGCCACCCCCGCGGCAAGCCAGGCGCTACCCCAAATCAACGCCTGGGGTGGAAGGTTGACCACGGCCAGGGTGGCGATCACCACGGTCAGGGCAGGGAAGAGAGGATGATAGGGAAGCTGGATGGGGCAGCGTTCGGGCAGGCGCGGCCTGTGGCGGATGATATCGGGCGCGTACATGAGTATCGAAATCGCCAGGAAAAAGACCGACGCCAATCCCAACATCGCCGTGGATTCGACGAAGAATAGCCATCCCGCGGCCAGCGGTATGGCGAGCAACTGGGGGATGACGATGACGCCATGGACGCGTTTTTGAAAGACGTCCGGCAAAAAACCATCCGCTGCCATGGAATCCGCCACGGTCGCGCCCGCCCGAAAGGCGCGTTCCAGGCCGATCAACGCAATCAGCACGGCGAACAACCCGATCAACATGGTGTAGAAGGGGGCGCCCGAGAACACCACAGCCGAGAGGTTGTTGACTGAGAGCACATTGGGGGACGCGCTGCCTTGAGCGGCTCCAGGGATGATGGATATGGCGAGGAACGCGCCCAGCGCCGCCATCAGCACCATAATGGTCCAGCTCGTCCTGTAAAAATGGCTTCCCTGATGGCGTGGGAAGGGCGCGTGAAAGACCAGAATCAAGCCCCAGAAACTGGCCATGAAGAGCGCCGAAAGCTTGAATGGCGCGATGCTCTTCAGCACAAGGGGGAATCGAGTCAATTCCGCGGGTTGATTG
>DUEQ01000477.1 GCA_011192085.1 Caldilineae bacterium | reverse complement strand
TTCAAGACAAAACGCTGGATGACCAACGTCTGTTTGCACAACCTATGAATCTCTTATGGACCATTTGGAGCGGGCGGCCAGCGTCGCAATGCGTAAGTCCGTTCTAAATTCACAGTTCACGGTTCAGGATTGGCGACCTGGCGACGACCGCCCTTTTTCACTTTTCAATAGCGTCACGTGGTAGGAACAAGCTCCGGCTGCGGAGCGGAAAGCCCGGAGGCCTCCTCCGCGGGCGCGGGCAGCTCCAATCCATCCGCGGCCAGGACCGGGGCCAACGCCTGGATCGCGACCTCCAGCATATCCAGTGTGGGCTCCCGGGTGGTCAATTTCTGCATGGCCAGCCCAGGCCAGATGATGATCTTCATCAGTGCGCGGTCCTGATACCGGGTGCTGATGCGCAATACCTCATAGGAAATGCCCGCGACGACGGGGATCAAGATCAACCGGGAGAGGAGTCGCAGCCACCAGATGTCGAATTGCAGAGGGATGAACAGGATGATGCTGATCAGCACAACGAACAGGAGGAAGCTCGTGCCGCAGCGGGTGTGGCGGGTGGAGTGCTTCGCCACGTTCTCGGGCGTCATGATCTCCCCCGCCTCATACGCGTTGATGGTCTTGTGCTCCGCGCCATGATACATGAACACCCGCTTGATCTCCTCGCTGCGGGCGATGAGGACCAGGTAGGCGATGAACAGGAAGAGACGGAAAAAACCTTCGAGGACGGCGCTGGCGTATTTGGAAAGGCCCAGCAGACTCTCGCTGAGATGGGCCACGCCCGTGGGCAGCAGGAAGAAAAGCGCGACGCCAAGGATCAAGGACAACGCGATAGTTCCCCAGGCCACCGGCCCGCTGAACCCTTGCGCGTCCTCCTCATCCTCACCCAGGGCCACATCCGCAGACCACATCAGCGCCCTCGTTCCCAGCACCAGCGCATCCCACAACAGCACAAGCCCGCGCAAGAAGGGCGTTTTGCTCCAACGGCTGCGATAGATGCGTTCGGGCAAAGGCTCCTCGTGGACGATGATCTCGCCATCGGGATTGCGCACGGCCACAGCCACGCGGCGCTGCCCGCGCATCATCACGCCTTCGATCACGGCCTGTCCGCCGTAGTAGAATTCACTCATAAGTCAATGGTTGGTGGAGAGTGGCATACACCTCGTTGTAAAACGAGGTTGCGCATGATTTCATCTCGATCCTAACACCTTCGAGGGCAAGATGCAAGCCCGCTCCTGGTTTTTGGGCGGTTTTGACAGCGTTTTGGAGGGAAAACCCGGGGTTTATCGGCGCAGATGGGTGATGACGACGATCAGCGCGGTCATGCCGCTGAGCGCGATGGCCGCGGCCATGGGCAGGGCGTTGTTATCGGGCAGGCCGCCGCGGCGAGACGCGCCAGGGGTGACGAGTGGAATAAGGGTGGCGGTGGGCGATGGACTGGGCTGCGGCGCGGGCGTCCAAGTGGGAGAGGGCGTGACGGTGGCCGTGGGCGTGAGCGTGGGGGACGGCGTGGCCGTGGGCGTGCGGGTAGGCGTAGATATGTTCTCCGGCGTCGGGGACGGCGACGAGGTCAACGCCTGGCTGCAGGCCATGGCTCGGGCCTCATCCACCCACAGTGCGGCTTTCTCTCCCGCGCCGTCATTGTGCACCCCCACCACGAATAACACCTCCCTCCCCGCGAAATCGCTCAAATCCAGGGTTCGGGCCTGCCACTCTCCCCGCGCCATGGGCTCATACAACAAAATCGTCGATTCATCGGTGGCCAGGTCCCAGATGACCACATACCACCGGTCATTCTCATCGCCCGAACGTAAGCGCACCTGCACCGTCGCGGTGATGGCGTCGGCCTCGGGCAACTGCACCTGCTGCCACACCGTCGAATCCACATTCTGATCCGCCGCTTCATCTCCCAACCCCAGAAACGCGGAGCGCTCGCCCGCGTAGGCCGTGGTCGCATCGAAAAAGCCTGGACTCGCGGTCTGGGTGAAGATCCAAACGTCATCCCGCTCGAAGCCGGGATCCGCGAGCACATCGACGCATCCCGGAGGGGGCGCATCCTCCTGAGCCCGGGCCAGCCCAGGGGCCAGCGTCAGCGCCATCAGGCACAGCAACAGCAGGGAGAGAAAACGAGAGAGAGGGTTCACGGTTTGCAGTTCACCGTTGGCCAGCAGCAACCTGACTTTTTCACTTGCAACTATACAGGTCTTCCACTGCAATCTTTGACGTCTTCCTACATGGTGGCGTTCGCCGCCGGCGTCAAATGTAACACGTCAAACGTCATGTCTTGTTGCGCATGCTATCGTGACGTTTGACGAAATCCGTTCGTTGCGACCATGCCCTGTAACGAAACGGGCGTCAACGAGCGGACCTGTATAGTTACCGACGCCAAAGCTACTTTCAAAGCAACGTCATTGTACCAGATCGGGCGCGAAACGAGCCAAATGGCGACGCAATTGCAACAGGGCCAGTCGCGAGCCCGGCCTTCGAGCATCACGTCGAAATCGCGCATGGGGGGCAGCGAGCGAAGGAAGTCGATGAACGCTAAGGGGTTAATGTAGTGGCTGTGACGGTTGAGCCGGGGCGGATGGACGCGGCCCTTGCGGTCGCGCACCATCTCGGTGGCGGGCATGGCGAAGTGGATCTTGGGCGTCTGGCCCGGCGGCCAGGTGGACAGACAGATGGCCAGGGCTTCGGGCGCGGGAATGGCGCGAGGGTTGTAAAGCCGGTGATGGAGGGCGTCGAAGATGAGACGCGCGCCCGTGCGCTGATGCGCCCACAGAATGTCGGCCACATCGAAACGACGGTCGTCATGCTCCAGCGCCAGGCGTCGGGCAGTTCCTCCCATCCCCGCACGAACGCATCCAAAGCCCGGTCGCGATCCTGATAATGCCCGCCCACATGAAGCGCGATAACCACTTCTGGGCCCAACCCCGTCGAGAATGGCGGCCAGCGCGTTCAGCGTGCGCCGCGACGCGACCCGCCGGTCGGGATCGAGCGCGTTCAGAAGCGCGTGCGCGGGCGCATCAAATCCATTTTTTCACCCTCGTCCCCATTCTGAGCTATAATCAGAGGCGTAGTCTCGCATCGCCACCCCCTTTCTGCATCCGGAGAAAACAGGATGAAGACCTATCCCGCTGTCGTTCTCGCTGGCTACTCCACCGAAAAACCTGATCCGTTGGCCGCGGCCATGGGGCTAGAGCGAAAAACGCTGATCCCCATCGCGGGCAAGCCCATGGTATGGTGGGTGGTGAAGGCGCTGCGGGAGAGTCCGCGCATCGGACAGATCTACATCGTGGGGATGAGCGAGGATGACCAGGTGGATTTTGGAACCGAGGTCATCTATGTGCCCAATCAGAACGCGCATTTCGATAACGTGATGGCGGGCGTGAACGCGGTGAAGACCCATCAACCGAACGCGACGTTTTTGCTGTTCGCTTCGGGCGACATCCCCGCGCTGCACGCGGAGACAGTGAATTGGTTTGTGGCGACGTGCGAGAGCATGGATGCGGATTTCTACTATTCGGTCGTGGAAAAGGAGGTCATGGAGGCGGCCTTTCCCGACTCTCGGCGCTCTTATGTCCCCATCAAGGAGGGAAGGTTCTGCGGCGGCGATCTCTTCTTCGTGCGCATCGCAGTGGCGCACAACAATCAGGAGCTGGTGCGGGAGCTGCTGGCCCGCCGCAAGAGCGTCTTCCAGCAGGCCCGTCTGCTGGGGTTCAAGGTCATTGTCAAATTCCTCTTCCGCCGCCTTTCAGTGAAGGATGCGGAGGAGCTAAGCGAGCGGCTGTTGCAGGCCCGGGGTCGCGTGGTCATTTCACCTTATGCAGACCTGGGCATGGATGTGGACAAGCCCCATCAACTGGAGCTCGTGCTGTCGGAGCTGGCGCGTCGGGCGGAGGTCGAAGTCGCATGAGTTCGTGGGTGACGCGACTGGAAGCCCTGGACCAGCGGTGGAGTCAGGCGCTGCGGGTGGATGATCATCGGCTGGGCAAGGCTGTCGCCACGGTGGCCGCCCATTTCGGGGACGGTCCTCTGTGGTTGGCGTTGTGGGGCGCAGGCATGCTCTACTTCGCCCCGCCCATCCGCTGGCGGATCGCAGCCTGGCTTCTCGCCTCCATCCTGGCCGCCATGGTCACCTACACCATCAAATTCACCCTCAAACGCCCGCGGCCCCAGGAGATCGACGGCTTTTATAGCAAGGGCTACGACCGGCACGCCTTTCCCAGCGGCCACGCTACCCGTATGGGCACCCTGCCGTTGTTCGGAGCCTGGATCTTCCCCGAATTCGCGCACCTGTTCTGGTTTGTTTCCCTCATCTGCATCTGGGCCCGGGTGGCGCTGGGCGTCCACTATCTGGGCGATGTCATCGCAGGCTGGCTCATCGGCGCGGGCATCAGCCTGCTCGTCATCTTCGCCATGATCGTCATGACGCACTAAACGCCAGGCTGAAAGCCA
This sequence comes from Caldilineae bacterium, assembly GCA_011192085.1. GTDB lineage: Bacteria > Chloroflexota > Anaerolineae > J102 > J102 > M2005. The sequence continues at coordinate 4,095 of DUEQ01000477.1, read as the reverse complement.
CCCTCCCCCCGTCCTCACTCCCAAGACGCGAAGCCGCTAAGGCGAAACATGGACCATCCCTTTCACTTCTCCCTCTATCTCAAACGCCTGGGACGACGCTGGAAGCTCATCCTCCTGCCCCCCATCGCGGCGCTGCTCATCGCCATCCTTTTCTCCTGGCTGACGCCTGTCACCTACACCAGCACCGCCATCATGGTCGCGCCCAAGCCGCAACTGGTGTGGCGCTGGGATAACAAGGTGTATGACGTCGTGGACATCCGCTTCGATTGGCGATCCGAAGTCATGCCCCTGGTGAAAACGCCCAAGGTGGCGGAACTTGCCCTGGCCCAGGTGGGAGGCCAGCTCAGCCGCGCCTACACGCCCGAGGAGGTGATGAACGCGACCTCGGTGAAATCGGGCGCCGGGTCCACCTTCACCATCCGCGTAAAGGCGTCCGATCCTCGCGACGCGGCGCTGCTGGCTAACGCCATGGCCCAGGCCCTGCCCCAGGCTGTCGCCGACATCTACGCGGGCAGCGCCGACGCGTTCGCCCAGGCCAAAGAGGATGTGGAGCAGCAGTTCAACGACTGGGATGAGCGATGGCGGCGGTTCCGGGCGCAATACGGCATCGGGCTGGGTTTCACCGGCGATATCACGGGCGTGGGCGAGGATCAGCTCGTGGGCAATCAGGCTGCGATCAAGCAGGAATTGACCATCAAAAGCTCCGAGGTGGCCGCGTTACGCTCATTTTTGGATAAGATCAACCTGGCGTTAACGGGCCTGGAGCATGGCGGGAAGGCAAACGCGCATCTCGCCTTGCTGGATGAATCCATGCTGGCCCGCTATGGGCAGCCCCTTGAGACCTTGCAGGAGCTCCCTCCCGACGCCTTGAAAGCGACCCTGACCTCCCTTCAAGCCCAGGCCCAGGCCGATTTCGACGCAGCCAACCAGGACCTGCTGGCCTTGCAAGACCGGGTGGCGACCATCCTCACCGAGCGCGAGCACATCCAGCGCACCCGGGGCGTGTGGTACGAGTCTGTGAAAGCGATGGAGAATAAGATGGCGGAACTGGATGTGAAACGCATCGTCGAGGGGCAGCGAGTGCATCAGGTGGGCGAAGCTCAGGTTCCCGACAAGCCATCTCAGCCCAACTGGCCCCTGAATCTCGCCCTGGCCGCGACGGCCGGGTTGCTGGGCGGATTCTTCCTGGCCGTGATGGCCGTCTACTTCGAAGGGGAACGAGCGGAGATTTGAGGCGCTTCCTCCAAACCCCCGCCTGGCCCATCTGGCTCCTCATTCTCACCCTGACTTTCGTCCAGGGCGTCATCTGGCTCAATACGATCCCGCCCTGGGGCGCGCCCGATGAGCCTGGGCACTTCCTTTATGTGCAGTTATTTGCGGAATTGGGCCGCGCGCCCCGCCCGGAGGATGTGACGCCCGAACGCTGGCGGAATGTGATCGCGAGCATGGAGGCGCATCGATGGTCTGCGTATGTGCATCCCCAGGGAAGCGAGACGCCCCCGACCCAGGATCCCATCTTTCTGGCCAGCGGCGCGCAGATCGGTCAGAAGCCACCGGGCTACTACGCGCTGGCCGCGGGTTGGCTGCGGCTACTGCCTCACTGGCGGGAACAGCCCCTCGCCCGCCAATTACGCTGGCTGCGATGGTTGTCCCTGCTTTTACACACGCTCACGACCGCGATGGCGTTGGGCCTGACCAGGCGTCTGTGGCCCGACGCGCGCCACCGGGCCCTGGGCATGGGACTGCTGACGGGACTCCTGCCCATGGTCGGGTTCATCGGCGTCAGCGTGAATAACGATGCGCTGACCATGCTCTGGGGCGCGGCGGGCTTCGCGGGCCTGATCCTGGCCCGAACGCGCCTTGGCTGGAGCCTCATGCTTGCCTGGACAGTCCTGGGAACCGTGGGGATCGATGCGGGGTTGGCCTTCCTGTGGCCTCTGGCTCTGGCCCGATGGCTTTTCTTCGCGCCTGCGCCTCATGGGCTGCGTCTGCGCCCTCACGCCGAGCTGCGCGCGTCCTGGCGCGTCGGCGTCATCCTCGCCCTCATCCTCATTCCCTCCTTCCTACTCATTCCCAATCCCCATTGGGCCGCGGGCTGGCGGCCCATCGAAACCGGACGAAGCCGGGCTGATGGACAACTCTTCCTTCAGGCTAAGGGCGCGCCCGCTCGCATCAGCCAGACCCTCAGCGGCCTGCTCATCGTACAGCGTCAGGGACAGCCCCTAACGGTGACAGTCCAGGCCGCGGGATCGGGCGGAACGCTCATCATGCGGCTGGTGGAGGAGGGCGGAGAAAGCGAAGCGCTTTGTCCCCTCAGCGCCCAAATCCCCACAACCTGCCAGCTCACCCATGGGCTCTCCGTCCGGGCCCATCACATCGGGCTTCATCTCATCCTGCCCGCGGGCAAAGCCCGTATCCGCGTCGTGCTGACCGATCCCGCGGGCTGGTCCCTGCTGCTCAATGGCGACGGCGCGATCCCTGCGCCCCTGGGCGATCCCCTCTTCACCTGGTTGGAAAAGCGCCTGCCCCTGCCCGCGGGCTATTTCAGCCGCGCGCTCTACGGCCACGCGTGGGACGTTCCCTCGTTGATTCGCTACGCCGCGTACGGGGCTTTTGCCTGGGCCAGCTTTTGGGGCTGGTTCGGCTGGCTGACGCGGCCTTTTCCCTGGTGGGTGTATGTTGTGTTGGCCGTGGCGACGCTGGCGGCTCTAGTTGGGCTATGGAGAAAAGTATTCAGTGGACGGCGGGCCGCGGGTGAAGCCGAGTGGCTGGCTGCGGGAGCAGTATGGCTGATAAGCGTTCAGGTGTTTGCGCCGATGCTGGGGCAGGCGTGGCAGCCCCAGGGACGTTATTTCTTTCCCGCGCTCCTGCCCATGGCCATCCTACTCATCTTGGGCTGGGAGGCGCTGATCCCATCCTCCCGACGGGACTGGCTGCCCGCGGGCATCCTCCTCGCCCTGACCGCGCTCAACCTCCTGGCTCTTTAGGAAGCTCCAACCTTTTTTCACTTTTTACTTTTCACTTCCTATCCGTCTCGGCCAACATGACCACTGAAACCTTTTCGCAACCGCCGCCAAAGCTATCTTCAACAGAATCACCGCAACTCCGCCCACAATGGCAGATGGTCGCTCACGTCCCCATCGGAAACCACGCCCGACCTCACCGGCTCCAGCCCTCGGGCGAAGAGGTAATCCATGGTTACGCCCGCGCCCGTCTCGCGGATGGTCGAGCCCGCGTCCGCGGTCGCCCACGCGAACCCCGCGTCGCGCATCGCCTTCAGCAAAGCGCGCCGCTCCCACGGGGTCAGGGTGTTGAAATCGCCTCCCACGATCACAGGGAACGCGACATCCTCCACATCCGCCAGGATGGCCTGCACCTGGTCCTGACGCTGTGCGGGCGTCATGAGGGAGGTCTCCGTATGGGTGTTGACCACGAGCACGGCCAGGTCAGGCGTTTGCACCCACGCCCACACTGCGATGCGCGTTTGACCGTTGCGGGGGCTGTAATGGGGCAGGGTGAGCTTGGCGTCGTCGGTTAGCGGCCAGGTGCTGAGGATGGCCTCGCCGAAATCGTTGTCGTGTCGCACATGAATGGACGCGGGATAGTAGACGTAGTTCATGCCCAGCGCCCGAGCGATGGCCTCCACGTCCTCTCCATCCATCTCCTGAAGGAGGAGGACGTCCGCGTGCTGAAGCTCGGGCGTTTGCTGGAGGAAATGGATGGCGTCGTCGATGCGGCGAGAGTATTGGATGTTCCAGGAGAGGGCCTTGAAGGCGCCGTCATCGGCGGGCGTAGATGGGGCGTAGACGCCAGCGTAGCGCGGGCCGATGGGCATGAGGTAATTGGGGGTGTTGGCGCAGGCGCTCAGCACCAGAAGGGTCAACAACCAGGTGAGAGGGAGAAGCCGTCGGGCGGAGGACATGGGGTAAGGTTTTGCCGGTGATATCAAAGCTATAACAGGAATCAAAAACGCCCGGCGGAGCGGGCCGCCAGGCGCTAGGATATCGCAATCAGGAGTTAATCACAAGACGGGGGATCAATCCCCTTCTGCCAACTCCAGGGTGCGACGGATGATTTCATCCTCTTCATCCTCCT
>DUEQ01000476.1 GCA_011192085.1 Caldilineae bacterium | reverse complement strand
GTTTACCTCATCACACCTACGTGAACACACAGTTACAAAATCTATATGGCCTTGCGGCCAGAGCGATTCTGCCGCTCTTCCCCCACATCATATTGTGGTTTCGAGCGAACGGATCGCACACATCGCGTGCAGCCGACGCCGCCCTCAGCGGCAGCGAAAACGGTTGCGCTAACAACTGTGCCTTCAAGCAGAGGGAAGCTGGTCAACGGACAACGCGCGGCGCGGCTGAACCTAGCCGTCATGCGGCCTGTGCCGAACGAGAGGAGTCAAAGATGAACATCAACAAGTACAAGCATATTGTTTCCAGTCTGGCAGTCGGTGGACTGCTCTTGATCGGGCTGTTCCTGCTGCTGAATGGGACATCTCAAATAGTTCACGCCGACACCGGCGACCTGTTCGTCGTGCCCACGGGGAGCGGCACCGCCTGCTCTCAAGCCAGCCCGTGCAGCCTGCAGACTGCCCTGAGCCAGGCGACAGATGGAGACACGATCTACCTGGCCGAAGGCACCTACACCAGCAGCGGCGGAGCGGTCATCACCGTTACCCAGAGCATCACCCTCTACGGCGGATGGGACGGCAACACGACCACGCCGCCTGTGCGCGACCCTGACGCCCACCCCACCACCCTGGACGGCGAAGGGGCGCGGCGGGTGGTCTACATCGCCGGACCGGCTACGGTCACACTGGAGGGGCTTACCATTGCCAATGGCAAAATCATCTCTGCAACCACGTTGGGATGGGATGGGGCCGGCCTCTACGCCCGGGATGCTGTTCTCACCCTGCGCCACACCAACTTTTACAGTAATGTGATAGATGTGTTCGATGTTGACGGTTCCTACGCCCGCGGCGGCGGCGCGGCTGTGGACGGCGGAAGCCTGTTGGTGGAAGCGGCCGTCTTCCGGTGGAATAGCGCCTGGGCAAAAACAGCATCGTTGGGTGGAGGGCTATCCATCTCCCACACCCTCGCGGCCACGGTGACGGAAACGCTGTTTCAGGATAACGATGCCTGGCACGCCAGCGGGATCTACTTTCTCGGTGAGTCAGGCAACCCTGCTCCTTTGAACTTGAGCGACAACACCTTTGAGGCTAACGGTTGGGGGCATAGCTCTGGTTCCGCAGCTGGCGGTTATGCCGGGGCGCTGAAAGTGTCGAACGCGCAGGCTCGCATCGAGGACAACCTCTTTCACGGTAACCGGGCCGTCAACGACTATGGGGCGGTATACGTTTATCGTTCCGACTTGGTGCTGACGCGCAACGTCATCACCGGCAATCAATGCGGACGGACATCGGGGCTTTACCTTCACACCGTCTCTCCCTTGACGGCGACCAACAACATCATCGCCGATAACCGTTCCACCGACTACAGGTTTTCCAACCCTGCCGTGGGAGTTTGGCGCAGCGACG
>DUEQ01000475.1 GCA_011192085.1 Caldilineae bacterium | reverse complement strand
TACGCATGCCGCCCATTCTCCCGGCCACTGATAACTGATAACTGATCACTCCTCCCTTCCCCAAATGCTCCTCACCCTGCTCGCCCTCTACCTCATCTCCCTGGCGCTCATCCGCTGGCGCCGGCCCCCGTGGTTTGTCGATGCGCTCATGCCAGGGCTTTTCGCCGGGCTGACCATCGCCTTTTTCTGGCGGCTGGTTTCGGGCGATGTCTACATGCCCGCGGATGGGGGCGATTTAGGAAGTTTTCTTTATCCTACATACCGCTTTGTTCAACAAAGCTTAAAGTCGGGCGTGTGGCCTCAGTGGAACCCGCACATTTACAGCGGCGTTCCCTTCGCCGCGGAGGTGCAATCGGGCATCTTCTATCCGCCCAACCTCCTGCGCTTCCTGCTGGGAGGAGAGATCGCCTATCGGGATATGGAATGGCTGGTGATGGGGCATATCTGGTGGGCCGGGGTGACGACCTATGCCCTGGCCCGGGGACTGAAGTTCAATCGTTACGCGGCGGTCCTGGCGGGCGCGGCCTTCATGTTCAGCGATCTGTTCATCATCCATTTCGGCAACCTCAATCTCATCGGCGTCACGGCTTGGCTGCCCCTGACGCTGCTGGGCGTGCATCGCACGTTGACCGGAGCAGGGTTGCGTTGGGCCCTGGCCGCGGGCCTGGCGTTAGGGATCGGCTCCCTGTTGGGCCACATCCAGATGACTTTGTTCAGCATGATGGCCATGGGGCTGTGGGTCGCCTTCTGGCTCCTCATCGATCGGGACGCATGGCGGCAGACCTGGCGGCGGGCGCTGGCCTCTCTGGCCCTCCCCGCGTTGATCGGCCTGGGCCTGATGGCTCCCATGCTGCTGCCGGCCCTGGAGATCATGCCGTTCACCGAACGCAGCGCCTGGCGCTACGCCCAAACTGTGAGCTTCTCCCTTTCGCCCGCGCAGCTCATTGGCCTGATCATTCCCGGTTTCTTCGGGCGCTCCCCCGCCCTGCACTGGGGGCTGTGGCCGCGGGTGGAGGTGGGCTATATCGGCGTGTTCACCCTGATCCTGGCCCTGGTGGGCGCGTTGCTGCGTCGCGATAGGTTGACCTGGCTGCTGATGGCTCTGGCCGCGGCGGCCCTGGCCTTCAGTCTGGGGATTTACAGCATCGTGCACGGCTGGTTCACCTGGCTGCTGCCCGGCCTGGAACAGCTGCGCGCGCCCGCTCGCTTCATCTTCCTGCTCGATCTCAGCCTGGCCCTGCTCGCGGGCCGGGGTTTGCAGGCGATGATGGACGACGCGTGGGGCGATGAAGCGATCCGGCTCCTGCGGGGCGTGTGGCGCTTCCTGCGCGCCGCCATCCTCATCACCCTGGCCGTAGGCGCGCCCCTGACCTACGCCACCCTGCTCCTGACGAAAAACGATGACCCGGCCTTGCTTCTGCGCTCCAGCGTCATCACCATCGCGGTCATGCACTTTCTGCTGTTGCTCCTTGTGAGCGCGGCATTGTTCTTCGCCCGCATCCAACAGTGGATGCGCGGCAAGACATTCGCCCTGTTGAACATCGCGTTCATCTTCATCGATCTGGCCTCCCTGGGCGCATACAACGACATCTCCGAAATCGATCCCACCGCCAATTTCACTCGCCCCGCCATCCTCGATTTTCTGAGGAATGATCCCGACCTGTACCGCATCGACGCCCGCACCGAGATCGACCAGCTCTGGCAGCCCGACGCAGCCCTGATGCACGGCTTGTACGACGTGTGGGGTGTGGCGAATCCCCTCAACCTGGCTTATTACACCCGCTATTGGAACAGTATGGACAGCCGCAGCACAGACAAGTACGCGCTGCTGAATGTGAAATATCTGTTGGGGAAGAAGGATGTCGTCCTGGATTGGGATGTGTGGGAGCTGGCCTTCGACGGCGATCCCGATCTGAACGTCTATCGCTATCGGCATTTTCAGCCCCGAGTGCATCTGTTGGGCCGAACGCGGCTTGTTCCCGACCAGGACGCGGCCTTCGCCGCCCTGCATGACCCCACGTTCCAGCCGTTGGCCGAGGTCATTCTGGAGGAGGGCGAGCCGCTGGATGGGCCCGGAGGCCGCGCGGAGGTGCGGGCTTGGGAGAGAAACCGCGTCCTCGTCCACACGCAGTCGGAGGGGCCGGGCGCGTTGCTGGTGGCGCAGGCATGGTATCCTGGCTGGGAGGCGAGCGTGGATGGCGGTCCATGGCGGCCGGTTTTACGGGCTGATGGCGCGTTCCAAGCGGTGCTGCTGCCCGCTGGCGACCATGAGGTGGTTTTGCGCTTTCGTTCGCGCCGGCAGATGGCGGGTGTCATCATCGCTCTGGCGACTCTTATCCTGGTTGGCGCGCTGTGGCGGTTGAGTTCAAGGACGATGGATGATGGACGATGAACGATGGAGATGCATGAAAGCTGTCGTCCAGCATTCATTTCCTAACGTTTGAC
>DUEQ01000474.1 GCA_011192085.1 Caldilineae bacterium | reverse complement strand
TGCCTCGCACTTGCTCTGCGCTGACTAAATTGATACAGCGTTCCCCCTTGATAAACGTTTGACAGAGGATAGGTGATCATGTACACTGAATTCGCTTGCCGCCGCCACTGGACGGCGCCAACGTCGATCCCCCTTCATCCGCACACATTTCCGTTGCCGCAAAGACGCCGTAACACATCTATATGCTGGCGACAATCGATCCAACTGGGCTCAATCAAAAGATCATCGACGATTTCCCTTGGATGGCGTATCAGGTTCCGGGTGGGCGGTCTCACCGCGCCCCCGATTCTGGAGCATTCTCGTCCGACGCCAATTCTCCCGCGACTCACAACTTGAAAAAAGGAGGTGATGCCTATCTCAGAAGGAGACATGTCTCAGAAAGGCTTCTGTGGAATTGAATGACGCAATCTTCCTTACGGGGTATGGGCATGGGCGCGTCCCGCAGCCGCCATTCGCGACAAGATCAGGAGATCGTTCCTCTCGCGTCGACGAGGATGGCCAACGGCCCGTTTCCGCATCCACGCATCCATATCCCCCTTCTCGAACCGTTTAGGAGACAGGAACCATGAGAAAACCATCTTTCAAATGGGCGGCCCTGCTGTTGGTTCTCGGCATGCTCATGAGCTTGCTGCCCGCAGGTTTGGCGGTCGCGCAATCCGGAGCGACGCCCTCATCGGTCAGCACGAGCACGGACAGCGCCGTCAACAAGATCCATCCCGTCCTACGCGCTAAGCTCGGCCTGGAAAACAGCGTGGTTTCGGCCCTGGCCGCATCCGATGAGGTTGGCATCAGCGTCCTCGTCAAGGCGGGCGTCGATATCAGCCCCTATATGACCTGGTCGATTACCCGGCCCTTCGTCGATCCCATGGGCAATCAGCTCGTACTGGGCGCGGCCAAAGCGGGCGCGATCATGAAGATCGCCGCGCTGGATGACGTGGTGCGCATCTATCCCGAAGAGCCCACCATCGAAACGCCCGATCCCCTCAAAGGCGATCCCGACATGGCCTCCAATCATGTCGAGATGCAGAACGCGCTGCACGCCACGGGCGTCCAGGACTGGTGGGATGTGGGGCCCAACCACAACGCCCGCGGCGCCTGGGACAACGGCTACACCGGCAGCGGCGTCAAGGTCCTGGTCAACGATTCGGGCATCGACTTCGCGCACCCCGACCTGCAAGGGACCTGGGCCATGGTCGAGGACCCTGATTCGCCCTATTATGGCTGGCCCATGATGTTCGACGGGCGCTCCACCTACCTCTACATCCTTGACCAGGTCTTCGGGACCAGCTATGTGGCTTCGGGATATACCCACTACTCCGACACCAGCGCCACCTGCGCTTTGGGTGATTGCGCCTATCAGCCCATCAACGCCACTGAAGCCCACACTTACACCCTCCCGGCTACCAGCCAGAGCGGCGTCTATCACATCGGCTCCCATCCCGATAAGACCCTGGCCGATGCGGTGAATGGCGATTGGAACGGGGAATATGATAACGAAGAGCATGTGGCCGTGTTGGTGGTGGATGAGAATGCCGCCGGCGTCTACGACACCGTGTATGTGGACATGAACGGCAACTTCGACTTCACCGACGACAAGCCCGTCACCAAAGCGGACCCCCTGGCGTATCTCGACTTCTGGGATTCCGCGAACAACGGTCCCGGCCAGGACGGCTATCCTGACCTCTCCGGCGGCCTGCTCTACTTCATCGCCGACGGCGTCAATCCCATTCCCGCCTCCGACTGGATGTGGGGCCAATACGCCATCCCGCCCGAGAATGGCAGCCTGCTCGCCTGGATGATCAATGACTTCACCGAAGCGGGTGGCGACCACGGCCAGCTCTGCGCCTCCAACGTGGCGGGCCAGGGCGTCATCAACGGCAACGCGCCCTCCTTCAAGCCCGCGGGGGATGGCTCCCCCTTCACCGGCATGGTGCAGGGCGCCGGGCGCGACGCCAAGCTCACGGCCAACGGCAACATCTACATCACCCCCTCTGGTTTGGACTTCGACAGCTTCTACTACGCCGCCCTGGGATATGATGGCATCCCCGGCACCGAGGATGACGTCCAGATCATCAACAATAGCTGGGGCTTCTCCACCGGTTCGAATGACATGTGGGCTGACTACAGCCGCCGCATCGACTACGCGGTCCGCCATCTGAACCCCAACCTAACCGTGGTCTTCTCCGCGGGCAACGGCGCGCCCGCCTATGGCAACATGACCGCGCCCGCGCCCGTGTCCGGCGTCATCGTCGGCGCATCCACCCTGTTCGGAACCACCGGCGCCTTCGAGACCATCCTCTCCGCCGACCAGATCACCTGGGGAGACGTGATCCCCTTCTCCAACCGCGGCCCCTCCGCCATGGGGCGCAACGGCGTCAGCGTCACCGCGAACGGTGCGTTTGGCGCGGGCGCTTTGTCGCTGAACGAATGGGGTGACGGTTGGACGGCCTGGGGCGCCTGGGGCGGCACCAGCCGGTCGGGCCCCGTCGCCGCGGGCATCCTCACTCTGGTGTACGATGCCTACAAGCAGGCGCATGGTGAATGGCCCACCTGGGATCAGGCCCGCGCCATCCTCATGTCGGGCGCCAACAACCAGCGCTACGACACCTTCGTTCAGGGCGCAGGCATGGTCAACGGCGCCAATTCCGCCGCCATTGCCGCGGGTGACGCCGGTTACTATGTCATGCCCGACAACTGGACAGGCGGCGACTACCGCGGCGCGGCATACCACGCCTTCGCCAACATCCTGCATCCCGGCGACGTCAGCACCAAGACCTTCACCATCTACAACCCCACCAGCGCCGACATCACCGTCAAGGTCAAGAGCAAGCGCCTGGTCAAGATCGGCGAATACAGCTTCCCCTTCACCACCAAGGACCAATCCCTGGAGGATGGCGCCTTCACCAAACCCGACTACCTCTTCTCCCTCACCGAACTGATCCCGCCAGGAACCGACCTCATTCGCGTGCAGATCGGCTTCCCCGCGGATCAATTCGACGCCAACGGCGATTACCGCTACGACAACCGCTGGCGCGTCCATATCCAGGACTGGACTGATCTGGATGGCGACGGCAAACTGTGGGAAGACCTGAACGGTGACGGCGTCGTCAATACCGACGAGATCGACACGGGCGAGCACATCCGCGTGGCCTATGGCTACAGCTCCGGCCCCACCACCGAAGTGCGGATGAGCAAACCCTTCGAGCGCATGCACGACGGGCTCTTCATCTCCCTGCGCCACAAGACCAAGACGCCCGACATCCCCACCACCAACCTCACCATCAAAGTTGACTTCTACGACACCCAGACCTTCGATTGGGTCTCGGTCGATCCCATGGAGTTGACCCTCCCCGCGGGCGGCGAGGCCACCTTCAACGCCACCATGGCCATCCCCGAAACCGCCGGAGTCGGGATGTACAACTCCGCCATCTTCGTGGATGGCGCCAACATGCGCGCGGTCGTGCCCGTGGTGGCCAACGTGGCGGCCAGCGACGCCAACTTCACCTTCGGCGGCGGACGCCCGGCCAACACCCCCTACGACAATGGCCGCATGTTCGGCTACAACAACTGGAGCTGGCGCGCGGATTCGGGCGACTGGCGGTTCTACTTCATGGACATCACAGATGACGTGCCCGAGAATTCCATGCTGTTCGTGGACACCCAATGGGACAACCCCAACGTGGACATCGACACCCTGGTGATGGGGCCCACCCCCGATGAATTCAGCAATGACCCCGAGAGGGGCGAGCCCGACGTCTACGGCCCCTACACCCTGGACATCCTGCCTGGAAGCAGCGTCAACACCTACGCGGGCAGCGGCCGCTGGATCTGGCACACCAACACCGGGGGACCTCGCGAGATGGTGGCGGTCCCCGCTCAGGAAGGCCTCCATGTCATC
>DUEQ01000473.1 GCA_011192085.1 Caldilineae bacterium | reverse complement strand
GCTGTGATAGATGTCTGACTGGGCGTCGTTGGAAAAATCGTCCGAGTAGACGCCCTTCTTGGTCTGTGCGTCCCGGTTCTGCAGCTCGTTGTTCATCTGGAACTGCGCGTCGTTGTATTTCAGGTCTTCCACGTCGTTAATGATCTCGTGGATCTGGTCCATGGTGACGCGGGTCAGGCCGAAGTTCTGGACCGTCATGTCCACCGAGTTCGGCGGGCAATCGACGCTGCACAGCCCCAGGGTCCCCTCGGGCACGATGGGCAGCTTCGGGAAGTCGGACGGCGCGCCCTCGAGGCGCTTGATCTCCTTCGTGGTGGCGTAGATGACGTCCTTGCGGCCCAGGTAGTAGTCGTAGTCCACGCTGCAGTTGGAGCCGTCCACCGGCTCGTCGCCGAGTCCCGGGCGGCCGAAGTTGATGATGCTCAGGTTGTCCAGGGCGATGCTCACCTGCGACATGGACACGCCGGCGGTGGAGGACGCGGGCGGGTTGCCGCCGGCGATCTCGTCCACGCCGTCGTCCACGTAGGAAGTGACGCCGGCCGGGACCTCCTTGAGCAGCTGGAAGTCCGCGCGGTCCGTGTTCTGCGTGCCGCGGTAGATGCGGTAGCCGGTGGCCCCGTTGACGGGCAGCCAGGAGAGCTTGTTGATCTCCCCGGCCAGGGTGTCGCGGGAGACGACCTGCGCGGGGTCGTACCCGGTCTCGCCGGAGCCGTCCAGGGCGGTGACCAGGTAGAAGTATTCGCCCGGCGCGGGATGGCCCGACTCGCCGAACCAGCCGCCGTCCACGTAGTCCGTGCCCTTGATCATCTGCTTGGTGTAGGTCCAGCGCACGGTGTAGGTGGTGCCGATGGCCGGCTCGTTCCCCGAACCGAGCCAGTCCACGTAGTTGCCGGACTGCTGCCAGTCCACGCCTTCCTGGAAGACGGTGGAGCCCTGGCTCACCTCGAGGATGTCCACCACCGGGTTCGGCACGAGCAGGTCCTCGCCGCCTCCCACGGACCCTCTGGTGATGTTGGAGACGATCTCGACAATGGCCTCGACCTGCGT
>DUEQ01000472.1 GCA_011192085.1 Caldilineae bacterium | reverse complement strand
TCAAATTCCACATCAGCATCGACTGAATTTGGAGGCCCGCCCCAACCGTGGTATACTGCCGCTTCCTCAGGTCAGAATAGCTGGCCTGATCCTCTCATTCATTTGCCTTTCGAACATCGGTGACAGCGGGCCTTACTTGTGAGAGTGTGGGGCTGCTGAAAAAGGAAGGGATGCGTTCCGCCCATGCCGGACCATCCCCGTCGTCGAAACGCAAGTAAGGACAAGATCATGACCTCGTTTTCCCATCTGGGACTGCGCCCGGAGCTGGTGCAGACCGTGACCGCGCTCGGCTATGCCGAGCCCACCCCCATCCAGGCGGGCGTGATCCCCATCATGCTCGCAGGCCGCGATGTGCTGGGCCAGGCCCAAACCGGCACCGGCAAGACCGCGGCCTTCGCCCTGCCCATCCTGCAAAATCTCGATCCCGACGCCCGCCATGTCCAAACCCTGGTGCTGGCCCCCACTCGCGAGCTGGCCCAGCAGGTGGCCCGAGCCTTCAGCGACTATGGCCGGGGCCTGCCCGTCAGCGTCCTCCCGGTCTACGGCGGCGCATCCTATGACCCGCAGATCCGGGGATTGCGCCGGGGCGTGGACATCGTCGTGGGCACGCCGGGCCGCCTGCTCGACCTGGCCCGCCGCCGCGTCCTCGACCTCAGCCGCATCACGGCCCTCGTGCTGGATGAGGCTGACGAGATGTTGAGCATGGGCTTCATCGAGGATATCGAAACCCTCCTGGCCCAGACGCCCCCCTCCCGCCAGACTGCCCTCTTCTCCGCCACCCTGCCCCCGGCCATCCGCCATCTCGCCCGCGACTACATGCGCTCGCCCCAGGCGGTGACCGTCAAACGCCAGCAGCTCACCGCGGCCGCCATCGACCAGCGCCACTACCTGGTGAACCCAAAAGACAAGTTGGCCGCGCTCACCCGGCTATTCGAGATGGAGAATCCGGCCCGGGCGTTGATCTTCGCTCGCACCCGCATCAGCACGGGCGAACTGGCCAGCGCCCTCAGCGCCCGCGGCTTTCCCGCCGAGGCCCTCAACGGCGACATGAGCCAGGCATCGCGCGAGCAGGTCCTGCGTCGTTTCCGCCAGGGCCGGGTGAGCGTGCTGGTGGCCACCGACGTCGCCGCCCGCGGCCTCGACATCGATGACATCTCCCACGTCTTCAACTACGATCTCCCCCAGGATCCCGAGGTCTACGTCCACCGCGTGGGACGCACCGCCCGCGCGGGCAAGAAAGGCGTCGCCATCACCCTGGTCGCGCCCAAAGAAACCTATCGCCTGCGGCAGATCCAGCGATTCACCCGCCAGGAGATCGCCCAGGCCCCGATTCCGTCGGAGGGGGAGATCGCCCGCGGTCGGGAGGAAGCGCTGCTGGCCGAGGTGCTGAAATGGCTGAAGCGGGGCCGGGCCAAGCGGGAGAAGCAGATGGTGGAGGCGCTGATGGAGCTGGGTTACGACCCGGTGGACATCGCGGCCGCGGCCCTGAAACTGGCCCGAAAAGCGGAGAAGCAGCGGCCCATCATGCCCATGAGTGACATCCGCACACCACGCGCCGATCGCAAATCCCGTTCCTCGCGCGATGACTCCTCCCGACGCCACGGCCATAGCCGCAACCGCTATGACAAGCCCGCCACCCGATCCCACGAAGCGGGCATGGTGCGCTTGGTCATCGATTTGGGCCGGGAGGATGGCTTACGGCCCAACGACGTCGTCGGCGCGCTGGCCTATCAGGCGGACATCCCCGGCAAAACCATCGGCAAAATCCTCATTCAGGACCGCCACACCCTCGTGGATGTGAATGAAGCGTACGTGGGCCAGGTCCTCGCCCGGTCCGCCCCCTACCGCATCGGGCGCCGCAGTTTCACCGTGAACCTGGCAGCCTGAGCTGGAAATTCATCTCACGCAAGACGTTTGACGGCGTCACATCGACGGTGGCGCGCTCATTAAAGTGGCGCGCGGCAAAGACATAGGCGGTTTCGCCCTCATTCAAAATAATGTCCCAGCGCCTCGACCATGTGCGCTGTGGCGAAGCTGTTGTTTAAGGTGAAGATGTGGATGCCCGGCACATCGTTCTCCAGCAGCTCGCCCGCCTGATCGATGGCCGCGGCGATCCCCGCCATCTGCTGATCGGGCGAGCCGTCCTCGAAGGAGAGGAGCAGCTTGGTCAGGTCCGCGGGGATGCTAGCCCCACACAGTTTCGTAATCCGGTCGATCTGGGAGTATTTGGTAATGGGAAGCAGGCCGGGCACGATGGGCACGTTGATGCCCGCCTTCACGGCCATGTCTCGGAATCGGAAGAAATCCGCGTTGTCGTAGAAAAGCTGGGTGATGACCAGGTCAGCGCCCGCGTCCACCTTGATCTTCAGGTGTTCGATGCTGGTGGCTAGATCGCGGGTCTCCACATGGCCTTCGGGATAGCCCGCCACGGCCAGGGAGAGGCGGTCGCCGAAGCGCTCTTTGAGAAAGACCACGAGCTGGTAGGCGTAGCGGAAGCCGTCGGGGGCGGGAACGAACGTCGTCTGTCCGCGAGGAGGATCGCCGCGCAGCGCCACCATGTTCTCCGCGCCCTCGGCAATGGCCCGATTCGCATATGCGAGAATCGATTGTCTGCTCGCGCCCACGCAGGTGAAATGGGGCACGGTGGTCACCCCATACTGCGCGCGAATCCGCTTCACCAGATCCAGGGTATTGTTCTGGGTGGAGCCCCCCGCGCCGTAAGTGACCGAGACGAAGCCCACCTGATGCTGCATGAGCTGGGCCAGTTCCTTCTCCAAATGCGCCCGGCCTTTTTCCGTTTTGGGCGGGAAGAGTTCGATGGAGAGGATGGGATGTTGGGCGGTGCGGTAGATCGCTTTGAATTGCATGGGCTATTCCTTCCTTCGCTGTCGCGCGGCTTCGTAGAGGATGACGCCGCCAGCTACGGCCACGTTGAGGGATTCGACCCCGCGGGCCATGGGGATGGCAATGGGCTGCACTTCGGGCCAGAGGTCGATGATGCGGGCCCCTTCCGTTTCGCCGCCCAGGATAAGGGCGCTGGACGGAGTCCAATCCACCTGGGTGTAGAGGCACGCGGCGTGGGCGTCCGCGAAATAGATGGCGTAGCCATCCAGCCAGGCTTTCGCGTCGGTTGAGGAGGAAGCCAGGCGGATGGCGATGCGGAAATGCGCGCCCATGCCCGCGCGCAGGGCTTTGGGCGACCAGGGATCGGTGACGCCGGGCAGGACGATGACCTGATCTACCTCCGCGGCTGCGGCCGTGCGCAGGATCGCGCCCAGGTTGCCGGGATCGCGCACGCCGTCGAGAATGAGGACCAGACCCTGGTCGCCGGGGGGGATGGCGGGGATAGGCGTGACCGCGAGGACTCCCTGGGGCGTGACCGTGTCTGAGATATGGGCGAAGAGATGGTCGGGCAGGCGCAGGAGCTGGGCGTCGGTTTGCGCCACCTGGGCCAGGAGCTGAGGGTAGCGGGCTTCGGCCTCGGGTGTAAAGAAAAACAGCGCCGGGGGCGTTCCGGCGCTGAGGCTGTCGGCGATGAGGCGCTCGCCTTCCAGAAGGATTTGCTGATGTTTGCGCCGGTTCCGTCGCTGATGCAGGGATTTGGCCCGCTTCAGACGGGGGTTGGCGGCGCTGGCGATGTCGATGATGCGCATCGAACCCGTTTAGCTGACGGCTTGCTTCGCGGTCTCCACCACGGCCTCAAAGGCTTTGGGGTCGTTCACAGCCAGGTCGGCCAGGATCTTGCGATCGAGCTGGATGTTGGCCTCTTTGAGCGCGTGGATGAGGGTGCTGTACTTCATGCCATGCTGGCGGCTGGCCGCGTTGATGCGGGTGATCCACAGGCGGCGGAAGTCGCGCTTGCGGCGACGACGGTCGCGATAAGCGTAGAGCAGCGCGTGGATCATCGACTCATTGGCCGTCCGGAACAGGCGATGCCGGGCGCCGTAATGGCCTTTGGTGAGCTTGAGGACTTTTTTATGTCGGGCGCGAGTGGTAACGCCACTGGTTGCGCGTGTCATGGGAACCTCGTTTCACGAATTTGGATGCTCGTTGTTTGATTTACTTCGATTTTTTGAGATAGGGCGCGAGCTGCTGCAGACGGCGCTTATGGCTTTGTTCGGCATCGGTCAGCAGCTTGTCGAACTGGCGTTTGCTGCGCTTGGGCGTGCGGCGCTTGAGATGGCCTTTGCCCTGCTTATGGCGGCGCAATTTGCCATTGGCGGAGAGGCGAAACCGTTTGGCCGCAGCTTTGTAGGTCTTGATCTTGGGCATGACGAGTATCTCCTGACAAATCAAAGAGGGAGCTTCTCATGTCGAGCAGCACCCTCTCGAAAGAAATG
>DUEQ01000471.1 GCA_011192085.1 Caldilineae bacterium | reverse complement strand
GTGAGGTACTAGTTGCGGGCTTCTCTTACCCGTACGAAGGGGAGGGGGCCGCCGAAGGGCGGCTTTGCCACTTGTAGGGGCGCAGCGGTGCTGTGCCCTACCAGCCGCCGGGCGACCGGAGCACAACCTACAGATCCATCTTGATGAGGTACTAGTCCTCAGGCAACCGCTCGATGAAACTGTTGATGGCCTTGCAGATGCGCCCCAGGGCTGTGTCCGGGTGATGGTTCGCCATGTATCCTATGAAGTAGATCAGCCCCAGTAGCGCGGCAACAACAAACCCGAGACCAAAAATCACAAACACGATAGTCCACATCGCTCCTCACCTCTCTATAGATTTGGACGGGCATCGATCACGATGGCCGCGAGGGTCCTCCCCGCCAGATAACGTACAACCGCGCATCACATCTATGGCGCGGTCCACATCTAACTCGCTGCCCTCAGCGTTCTGGCGTGCTGGTTGATCCGCCGCGCAAGTTGCCGCATCCCTACCAGGACATCGTTGGGATCCTGGGGGATGTAAGGAAGCACCAGGACGGCTTCCGTGGGCGTGGCCACGATGCGTGAGGAGAGCCTGGTCTTCTTCTGCAGGGGCAGCCCATGCTTCATGCGGATAGTGGTGACGTTGCGGATATCCATGGTTGACCACGCCGCGTCGCCGGACAGCGCGGTCAGTTGCGTGCCCACGCTAGCACCGCTGGTGCCGCAGATGCGGATCTCGGTCTCAAAGCCCTGGAACGTGCCGCGGAGGATGTTGTAGGCTAGCCGGTGTCGCTCAACCCGGAGGTCGGTCTGACGGGCCACCTCGGCCAGGACGCAATCCACTTTCTTCTTGCGGCGGGCAGCCCACCAGAAGGTGCCGACCACCAGCGACAAATTGAAGAGGCCCATCAGTGGGTGGATAAGGAAGGAAAACCCAACTGCGAACAGGAGCAACAGAGCGAGGAGCAACCAACCAGCGGTTCTCATCACTTTATCCCCTTTTCTATGATAGATAGACCCGCTGGTTGCTGTGGTTCGCCCCTCGCTGCGGGCCGCGCGTTATCCGATGGTCGGGTCTGTCACGCAGCCCCCGCCTTGGTATAGACCCGCCTTGCATCACGGGGCGCGTCACCGACGCGCCGTATCGATACTCTTAATTCAGAGTATATCAAAAACCGGTGGAAGACACAAGGTCTGCCTTAAAAAATTTAAGGATGCGTGGAGGTGCTCCCTCTTGCCGGGATGCGCCGCACTATCGCCGAGCGGATGATTGCCAGCATGGTGGAGTTGACTTCTTTTGCAAGGAGGGTATAATCTTTTACTTGGAATTGACAAGGTGGCCGGTATTGTAGCCAGATGATCTGCGGGGAATTTCCTCTCTCGCAACGGGATGGTAGTCTCCCTCTTGAGTGTTGGTACTGCTCGCCCACCCCGCCGGGCGGTTCAGCGCCCGGCTCGGTCGGCAAAGTCCCCTTCGGGGGCCGGCTTTCGGCCCGCAGCGCTTGGTTTGTGAGCCCGGACGTTCACGTCCGGGCGGGCTTGCGCACAACAACACTTTACCGGGAGACTACCGACGATTCTCTGGGCGAGAAAGACAAGGACACCCGCCATCTGGAGCC
>DUEQ01000470.1 GCA_011192085.1 Caldilineae bacterium | reverse complement strand
TGCCCGCTTTGTCGAAAATATAACCTGCCAACGGGATTTTCTTGAGCTCTTTTTTGGCCACCACCAGGGTGCGCGGGGGGTAGACTTGCGCAATCATGAGGGCGTCAAGTAGGTGCTGGTGATTGCTGACATACACCGCCGGGCGGACGGAATCGATGTATTCCTTGCCCTTAACGATAAATTTGACCGGAACGATCTTAGGGATACCCTTTTGCCACCAATCCAGCCAGTGGCGATCGGCGTTGACCCGTTCGTTGGGATGGAAGATCATCCAGATGCTGGTGGCGATGGTGGCGACGGCAAGCCAAAGGAATACAAGGGCGGCGCGAATGAAGAAGATGAGTTTTTTCATGAAGCGGTTGGGAGAGAGGGGACAGTTTCAGTAATCAGGATGTTCGTTGATTCAGTGCCGGAAGTGGCGCATGCCCGTGAAGATCATGGCCAAGCCCAGACGGTCGGCCGCGGCGATGACCTCCTCGTCGCGAATGGAGCCGCCCGGCTGGATCACCGCAGTGACGCCCAATCGGGCCGCTTCCTCGATGCCATCGGGGAAGGGGAAGAACGCGTCCGAGGCCATGACAGCGCCCCGGGCCCGGTCGCCCGCCTTCATCCCGGCCAGCTTCACCGCATCCACCCGGCTCATCTGGCCCGCGCCCACGCCCACCGTGGCCCGATCCCGGGCGAAGAGGATGGCGTTGGACTTGACCCATTTCACCACACGCCACGCGAACAGGAGATCGGCCCGTTCCTCATCCGTAGGCTGGCGCTGGCTTACCACCCGCAGATCGGCGATGAGATGGCCATCCGGGGTTTGCGCCAGCAGCCCCCCCGTGACGGTGTGCAGCTCCAGGGGGAAGGGTGATGCGCCCGTGGCCCGCATCACCCGCAGGTTCTTCTTGCGGGCCAGGCGCGCCATGGCCTCGGGGGTGAACTCGGGCGCGGCCAGCACCTCGACGAAAAGCTTGCCGATGGCCTCCACCAGGGGCAGGTCCACGGGCCGGTTCACCGCGATGATGGAGCCAAACGCGCTGATGGGGTCGGAGGCCAGGGCTTTCTGATAGGCGGTGACCAGATCGTCATCGGTGGCCAGTCCGCAGGGGTTGGCGTGCTTGATGATGGCCACTGCGGGCGTTTCGAACTCGTTGACCGCGCCCCAGGCGCCGTGCAGATCCCCCAGGTTGTTGTAGCTGAGGGCCTTGCCCTGGAGCTGTTCGAACGCGGGTTCAAAGCCTTGCCAACGGTAGAATGCCGCCCGCTGGTGTGGGTTTTCGCCATAGCGGAGGGCTTGCACCCGTTCCGCAGCCAGGATCAAGGTCTCGGGTAGGAGTGCATCCTCCTCGTCCGCCTGCCGGGCCAGCCAGCCGCTGATGGCGGCATCGTAGGCCGCGGTGTGACGAAAGGCTTTCAGGGCCAGACGTCGGCGCTGCGCCAGATCGGGCCCCGATGCTTTCAAGGCTTCGAGGACCCATCCATAATCTTCGGGATCCACCAGCACGACGACTCGCTCGTAGTTCTTGGCCGCGGCCCGCAGCAGCGTCACCCCGCCGATGTCGATTTGCTCCACCGCCTCAGCTTCGCTGACATCGGGTCGGGCCACCCTCTGCTGGAAGGGATAGAGGTTGCAGATGACGAGGTCGATGGGCTCGAATCCGAGCCGGGTCAGCTCCGCCCGATCATCCTCCTGGTCCCGAGCGAGAATGGGGCCGTGGATGGCGGGATGCAAGGTTTTCACCCGGCCTCCGAGGATTTCGGGAAAGCGGGTGAGGTCGGAGACGGGGGTGACGGGCAGGCCTGCGGCGGCGATGGCGCGGGCGGTGCCGCCGCTGGCGATGAGTTCGTAGCCTAGCTCGTCCAGTTGACGGGCCAGGTCTTCCAAGCCTGTTTTGTCGGAAAGGGAGAGCAGTGCGCGCATGATGACGTTAGGTGATGTGATGGTGTGGATTTCGGGATGGTATCGGAGAATACGGTGCATTATCGCATTGTCCTGGCCATATCCCCAAAACTGCTTCGCGTTGGGCATGTCTCATGGCGACTAGGCTTTCTCACTCTCCCGATAAGATCACCTCGGCAGGCATGCCTGGCTTGAGTCGGCCATCCCCATTGTCCAAATGCAGCTTCACCAGAAATACCATGTCGCCGCGATCGTCCGAGTTGAGCACGTTGCTGGGGCGGAATTGGGCCTCGGGTGCGATGTAGAACACCTGGGCCCGCAAACGCTGCTCGGGCATGGCCAGCACCTCGACGGGCAGCGTGTCGCCCATATGGATGCGGTGCAGGTCCCCTGCGGCCACATAGACCCAAACCTCCATCTGGCGGGTGTCGGCCAGGGTGATGAGGACCTTGCCTGGCGTCACGGTTTCCCCTTTTTGGATGGGCTTTTCTTGCACCTGGCCCGACGCGGGCGCGAGGATGGTTAGGCGCTCCTGGCTCCAGCGGGCCAGTGCCAGCGCGGCCTGGGCTTCCTGCACTCCCGCTTCGGCCACGGCTACCGCCTCGGGTTGGGGCGGCGCGATCTGGGCGGCGCGCGCCGCCTTGGCCGTCTGCAAGGCGGCCTGGGCCACGGCCACAGCGGCCTCGGCCTGATGCACCTGCGCATCCAGGGCCAAGGGCGTCTCCCGCATCCTTTGCAACAGGGATAGCGTTTGATGAAGGCCATTGAGCCGAGCTTTGGCCGCATCAAGGGAGGCCTGGGCCGCGGCTTTCTGAGCACGGAACATGCGCACTTTGTATTTGCCCTCCCGGGAGCCGTCGGTGCTGGCGTCCTGAATGAGGACGTCCGCCTGTTTGATGGCGGCTTCCGCGGCTTCGACCTGGGCCTGAGCCACGGGGATGAGGGCCGCGGTTTGGTTGATCTGGGCGTCGAGGGCGAGGGGATTCTCGCGGACTTCACGGGCGTGGTCGAGGGTGCGCCGGGCGTTTTCCAGCTCGGCTTGGGCCTGGGCCACGGCGCTATTTGCGACCTCTTTGATCTCCGGTCCCGGGGGCGCGGCCACGGCGTCGCGGGCGGCTTGAGCGGCAGCCACGGCCTCCTGCGCGGCCGCGATCTGAGCCTGCACATCGGTGGGGTCCAGGCGGATGAGGGGCTGGCCCGCCTCCACCCAATCACCCTCCTCCACCAGAACTTCGACTGCCCGGCCATTCAGCTCGCTCATGGCGTGGATGGTGCGGGCCTCCAGCGTGCCATAGAGGCGGATCTCCGTGGGCGCGAGCTCGACCCGACCCAACCAGCTTTCGATTTGGGCCAGGGGCTGTGGGGGCAGCCCCGTGGCCTGCCAGGCGTGCTTCACCTGATGGGGGATGAGCGCCAGGGCGGCGATGAAGAGGACGCCCGACGCCAGCGTCAGCGCAAGGATGGGGGTGAGGATGCGTTTGGTCATTTGATCATTTGGTTGTTGAATCAAGGCGTGCGGAGGATGACGTCAGCAGGAAGGCCGGGGCGGAGAAGGTCGTCGGGGTTTTCGATCTGGAGGATGACCGCGTAGACCACTGCGGCCCGCTCCGCGATGTTCTGGGATTGGCGCATGGTGAATTCAGGTTGGTCGGAGATCGCGAGGATGCGGGCGTCGTACTCCCGGCCCGGGGCGCTGTCCACTTTCAGAGGTAGGATGTCGCCCACGCGGAAGTCGTCGATCATACTGGCGGGAGCGTAAATGGTGATGGTCATCCGACCCGGACGCGTGAGGCGGAGGAGTTGCTGGCCGGAGGCGATGACTTCGCCCGGGGAGAAGTAGCGTTCCAGGATGACGCCGTCCGCGGGCGCGAGGATCCGGGCCTTGGCCAGGGCGGTGGCCAGGGCCTCGCGGGCGGCTCGGGCCTGGGCTGCGACAGCTTCCGCGGCCGCGATCTGTTCCCGGCTGGGCCCAGCCTTCACGGCCTCCAGAGCGGCTTGGGCCTGCTTCAGCGCGGCCGCGGCCTGATTCCGGGCGTTGGTTGCGGCCACGATCTGGGCTTCCCCCTCCTGCCCGTTCTCTTTCTGGCGGAGCAGGTCGTCCAAGGCGGCCTGGGCCTGGGCAGCGGCGTTTTTCGCCTGTTTGGCCTGCGACCAGGCCTGCCACGCCTTCTGGCTGGCGAGATTCCATTGGGTGTTGGCTTGCTGTTTCTTCTCAGGGGGCGCGCCCACGGTGACGACTGTGCCATCGGGCAGGGTAACGGTGACGCCGTTGGCCAGGTCGCGAGCGATTTCTCCCCACATTTGCATCTCCAGCTCTGCGGCCCGGGCTTGATGTTGCGCTGCGCGGGCGTGGGCCTGGGCCTCCTTCAACGCGGCCCGGGCCTGTGCGATCTGCACCTCCAGCTCCTGGGGATGGTCGCGCAGCTCGATGGCGTCCGCAAGCGCGATGTCAGCTGCGTCCAGCGCGGCCTGGGCCTGCCGCACCCGGGCTTCGGCCACAGCCACATCCTCGGGCCGCACCGCGGCTTTCAGCTGGGCGAGCTCCGCCTCGGCTCGGGCCGCCTGGGCCTCGGCCTGGGCCAATTGCAGGCGGATGTAGCTATCATCCAGCCGGGCGAGCTCCTCCCCCGCCTGGACCTCATCCCCTTCCTCCACAGCCATGGCGAGGATGCGGCCGCTGATCTCGGGGGCGAGGACGAGGGTCTCGTTCTCCAGAAAGCCAGTGAACCGGCGCTCCTGGGGTTCGGACGCGCCCTGCACCGTCGTACAGCCGGTGAGGAGGATGGGGACCAGGGTTAGGATGAGGAGGGGGATACGGATTGCTGAATAGGGATTACTGAATACTGTTCTTGACATTGGCGATGAACACATCTTCGAGCGAGGGGGGGATGATGCGGAGGGTTTGGGGTCCAGCCCCAGCCTGTCTGAGCAGGCTTTCAAGGGCGCTTAAGCGCTCTTCCAGTCCTGGCCCGGCGGCGTGGATACGCCGTCCATAGAGAGCCACTTCTGGAATGCCCGCCTGGCGCAGGGCCTGGATCGCGATCTGAGGGCGGTCGCAGAGGATTTCCACCACATCCCCCTGCATACGCTCCCGCTTGATCTGGCCGGGCGGGCCCATGGCGATAATCTGGCCTTGGTGGATGAACGCCAGCCGGTGGCACTGCTCCGCTTCATCCATGTAGTGGGTGGTGACGAAAATCGTTGTATTGCGGGCGGCCAGCTCATAGAGCAAGCGCCAGAAATCCCGACGGCTGACCGGGTCCACGCCCGCGGTGGGCTCATCCAGGAATAGGAGCTCCGGCTGGTGAAGGATGGCCGCGCCCAGGGCCAGGCGCTGCTGCCAGCCCCCCGCCAGATTGGCAGTGATCCGATCCCGTCGCTGACTCAGGCCGATGATCTCCAGCACCACCTCCTTGCGCCGCGCCAGGCGTCTCCCGCGCAGCCCATACGCCCGGCCATAGAAGGTTAGATTCTCATCCACGGTGAGGTCGGGGTAGAGGCTGAACTTCTGGCTCATGTAGCCGATGCGGGACGCGATGGCCTGGGGCTCCCGGGCGATGTCGAACCCCAGCACCTGGGCCTCGCCCTCGGTGGGGCGGATGAGCCCCAACAACATGCGGATCGTAGTGGTCTTACCTGAGCCATTGGGTCCGAGGAAGCCGAAGATCTCCCCTGGGCGGACCTTGAAACTGATGTGGTCCACCGCAGTGAAATCGCCAAACTTCTTGGTGAGAGCCCGAGCGACGACAGCGTTCATAGTGATTGGGCGGGGCTGGAGCATGTCCGTAGAACGATCTGTCATGACGTCCAGATCGCCGCGATGATCTGGCGGCGATTTGAGCGTCAAAACCCGCGGCATGGTCTTCATTCTTATGCCAGACGGGCATGACGGATGAGGTGGATGAATGCTTCCTCCAGGCGGGGTTCATCCTGATACAGGGATTGCATGGGAATGCCTCGGGTTTTGAGAAAGGCCTCTAACCGGGGCTTGGCGGCCTGCGCGTCGGGCGTGAAGATGTGCAGGCGGTCGCCATACACCTGATGTTCGAGGTAGTCAGGAAAATCGGGCAGGACTTGTTCCGCCTGAGCCAGGTCGGTCGTGTAGAGGACCAGCATCTCGCCCGGGGCCAGCCTGCGCAGGGCTTCCGGCTCCCCTTGCTGGATGATCTCTCCGCGGAACATAAGGCCCACGCGATTGCAACGCTCCGCCTCATCCATATAGGGCGTGGTGATGAGGATGGTGACGCCCTGGAGATGGAGTTCGGCCAGGATGTCCCAAAATTCCCGGCGACTGACCGGGTCCACGCCGTTGGTGGGCTCATCCAGCAACAGGAGCTGAGGGGCGTGGATCAGCGCGCAGGCCAGTCCCAGCTTCTTCTTCATCCCGCCCGACAGCTTGCCTGCGGGCCGGTCTGCGAAGGCCCGCAACTGCGCGAAGTGCAGCAGCCGGGCGATGCGCTCCTTGCGCTCTCGCGAGGGCACGCGGTAGATTTCGGCGAAAAAGGTCAGGTTTTCCAGGACGGAGAGGTCGCCGTAGAGGCTGAAGTGTTGGGGCATGTAGCCGATTTTTTGTCGCAACGCTTCGGGATCCTTTGTGACATCCACCCCCAACACGGCGGCCCGGCCCGAGGTGGGGTTCAGCACCCCGGCCAACATGCGCAGCGTGGTCGTCTTGCCCGCGCCGTCGGGCCCGATGAGTCCGAACACCTCGCCCTGCTCGATGCGGAAGGAGAGGTCGCGCACGGCGACGGTCTTGCGGAACCGACGATGGAGATGCTGGGTGACGATGGCTTCCATACGTTTTTCATCCGATCTGTCGAGAGAAGGCGCGCCAGGCGATGCCTCCCGATCCCAGGGCGATGCCCAGTAGCGCCAGCACATGGGGCAGGATCATGTCCAGGGTGGCCCCGCGCAGGATGATGGCGCGACTGGCTGTCATGAAATGTTGCAGGGACGAGATCTGCGCCAGCCCGCGCATGATCAGCGGCATGTTCTCTACGGGCAGCATGTAGCCGCTGATGGTCACTTCCAGGATGGCCAGGAGGAAGACCAGGAGGACAGCTTGCTGCTGGTTTTGGGTGAACAGGGAGATGAGGGTGCCTACGCCCACAATGGCGATGATGGCCAGCAGCGCTACCATCATGAGCACGCCCAGTTGGCCGCGCAGGGGGATGTCGTAGCCCCAGGTCTGGACGGCCAGAAGGAGCATGAAATTGAGGATGCTGAGCGCGATGGGGGCCAGCGCCTTGCCGATGATCAGCTCCAGGCGGCGAATGGGGGTGATGAGCAACTGCTCCAGGGTGCCGATCTCCTTCTCTCGCACGAAGCTGGTGGCGGCTAACACCAGGGCCACCTGGTAGACGATGAACGCCACCGTGGAGGGGATGATGAACCATTGGATGTTGTAGGTGGGGTTGAACAGGGCGCTGGCGGCCACCTCCACGCCGCCTGGGTCCACCCCTTGCGGAATCTGCATATGGCGTTGGATGAAAAGCCCCAACACGCCAGCGATGACCGGCTCGATCATGCTGCCGATGAGGATGTTTGTGCCATCCACCATGGCCTGAATCTGGGCGGGCGCATCCAGAGGGCTGTTGAACTCCCGGGCAAAGCCCCTGGGCGCGACTATGCCCACCTGGGCGTCGCCGTTATCCAGCAGGCGTTGCAGCGCCTCGTGGGAAGATGGGAAAAAGCGCACGTTCAATTCATTGGTGGCATCGAGCTCACCGATGAACTCCCGACTCATCGCGGTCTGATCCAGGTCCAACACAGCCACGGAGACGTCGCGCAGCCCGCGGGCGGTGTTGTGGGAAATGAGGACGAGCTGCATGGTGGGGGCCAGCACCAGGAAAAGGATGAGAAAAGTGTCGCGCCAGATCTGGATGAGTTCTTTCCAGGTGATGTTGATGATCTGCCG
>DUEQ01000047.1 GCA_011192085.1 Caldilineae bacterium | reverse complement strand
CCCGTGCGCGCGGGACTGCGCGTGGGCCGCGTGGCCCGCGGGCGCTTCGCGCCCCATCACGCCCTGGCGCTGAGCCTGCGTCCCGACCACACGCGCCAAACCCTGCGCTTGGAAGCCGCCAGCAGCGAAGCGCGGGCCTATCTGCGCGGGGAGACGCTACAGGCCCCGGGCCCCGATGGCTGGTTGCTGGTGACGGTGGAGGACTTTCCCCTGGGGTGGGGCAAGCGGGTCAGGGGGGTGGTCAAGAACCACTACCCGCGGGCGCTGCGGTGGCGGTAGGAACGAGAGGGCGAAAGGACAAAGAGGCGAGATGGGGCTTCGTGGAGGTTCGATGGCGATTCGGTGGAGATTCAAATTCTACTGGCCTCTGACCTCTGACATCAGAGCCCGAGCAGCGCTTTGGCGATGGAGAAGTAGATGAGCAGGCCCGTGGCGTCGACCATGGTGCTCATGAGGGGGCCGGAGACCAGGGCCGGATCGATGCCGATCTTGGCCGCGACCAGGGGCAGCAGAGAGCCTACGCCCGTGGCCCAAAGCACCAGCACGACAATTGCCACCGAGACCGTCAGGGCCAGCATGGGGTTGTCCACCCAGGTGACGGCCCGGATGAAGGCGGGGATGGCCATGCCCAGGCCCAGGAGCATTGCGACCCGGGCCTCGTGCCACCACACCCGAAATGCGTCCCGCGGCTCCACATTGCCCGTGGCCAGCTCGCGGATGATGGTCGCCGTGGTCTGAGACCCCGCGTTGCCGCCCGTGCCGATGAGCAGGGGCACGAACAACGTCAGCGCCACCATGGTCTGAATCTCATCTTCGAACAGTTTCATCACCGAGCCAGTGAGGGTGGCCGTGAGGAAGAGGATAAGCAGCCAGCCGATGCGCTTTTTCGTGATGACCAGAGGCGAGGTGTCGAGATAGGGCCGCTCCAGAGGCTCGGCGCCGCCGTAGCGTTGCAGGTCTTCGGTGGCCTCCTCTTCCAACACATCCACCAAGTCGTCGAAGGTGATCACGCCCAGCAGGATCTTGTTCTCATCCACCACGGGCAGGGCGATGAGATCGTAACGGACCATGAGCCGGGCCACCTCCTCCTGGTCCGTGTCCGCGGTGACATAGATCACATCCTCATCCATGATGTCCTGGATGCGAGCGCTGGGATCAGCCACGATGAGCTGACGCAGGTTGACCACGCCTACCAGCCGCCCGTAGCGGTCCACCACGAACAGGTAGTAGATGGTCTCGGCCTCGGGCTGCCACTGGCGGATGGCTTCGATGGCCTCGGCTGCTGTCATCCGCCGCCGTAGAGCCAGGAACTCGGAGGTCATCAGGCCGCCCGCGGTCTCATCCGGGTGCAGCAGCAGGGGCCGGACCTCCTCCGGGTCTTCCAGCTCCTCGAGCAGCCGCTTCGCCCGTTCGGGCCGCATATCCCCCAACAGGTCAGCCGCCTCATCGGGCTCCATCTCATCCACGATGGAAACGAGCTCCTCATCGGGCAGCTCGCGCACCACCTCCAGCGCCTGCTCGTCATCCAGCTCCTCCAGGATGTCCGCGGACTCTTCAGGCGGAAGATGGGTGAGGAGAGATCGCTGCTCCTCATCACTCAGATCAGCGAAGATCTCGGCCTGATCCGCGGGGCGAAGGCCCTCTAGGATGGCGACCGCGCGTCTGAAATCCTCCTGTTCCAATGCACGACGAACGTGCTCCAGAACCTGATCCAGGTCGAAGGTATACTCTGCGGCGGTGCTGGGCATAAATTGGCCTCCTTCGCGGGGATGAATGCGGTTGTGTATAGTTTACAACAATCTCCCCCTATCACCCCATTCTCCATTCTCCAATCTCCATTTTCTATTCTATCCCCATGCTCCATTTTGGCGCTTGGCGCTTCGAATGCTTCACTCGCCACCGCTCGCCCACCAAATGACCCCCGCGCTGACGATGACGAGCGCGGCCAGGGCCAGCAGCTTCACCCGCGTGCTGGCGGTCATCAGTCCGATAGCCCCGAACACCGCGCCAAAAGCCACATAAGCCAGGACGATCTGCCGGGGCGTGAAGCCTTTATCCAGCAGGCGGAAGTGGAGGTGATTGCGGTCGCCCTTGAACAGGGGCTTGCCATGCCGCCACCGCCACCAAATGAGCCAGGCCACATCCATGATGGGCAGGCCCATGACCAGCAGCACCGTCGCCACCCGCGCGCCTGCAATCAGCCCCAGCGCGGCCAGTGCGAACCCCAGAAAATAGGAGCCCGACGAGCCCATGAACACCTTCGCGGGCGGCCAGTTGGAGATGAGAAACCCCAGCACACTCCCCAGCAACGCCAGCGTCACCAATGCGATGCTGTGCTGCCCCGTGCGAAACATGTGGATGGCCAGCACCACCGCCACCACGGCGGTCACCGAGGACGCCAGCCCATCCACGCCGTCGAGGAAGTTCACCGTGTTGATGAAGCCCAGAAACCAGAAGACCGTCAGGAACCAGACTACGGGCCCGGGGAAGATGATCTGGCCGGGGCCGAAGGGGTTGTTGACCCGTTCGATGAAGATAGTGAAGTAGATGGCGATGCCCGCGGCCGCGATCTGCGCCAGATATTGCGGCCAACTGCTGAACCCGAACCGGTCATCCAGCAGCCCGAAGCCTGTAACAAAGGCCGCGCCCAGCAGCAGTCCCGTCCAGCGAAAGAACTCCTCCGGGTCCGCGGTGGCGGGCTTCCAGCCCGCGGGCAGAGCCCAAACCAGCAGGTTGGCCCCCAGAAATCCCCCGAAGATGGCCAGACCCCCGATGCGAGGGATATCCCCCACATGCCGCCGCCTCCCTCCCGGCCGGTCGAGGAGATCCCACCGTCGGGCCAGCCGCATGGTGACGGGTGTCAGCCCCACGGCCAGGAGGAAGGCGGTAGCGAGGGTGAGGAGGTAAGTCATCAGCCATCAGTCATCAGGAATCAGTGATCAGTGTTGCGAGGAAGCGAGACCCCTCCCACGGATGACTGGTTACTGATCACTGATTCCTGATAAATCATGGTTTTACGCGTCCGAGGACGCGGGGGAAGGCGATGGCCTCGCGCACGCTCTTGACGCCCGTGATCCAAGCCACGGTGCGCTCCACCCCCAGACCGAAGCCGCTATGGGGTGCGGAGCCGTATTTGCGCAGATCGAGATACCAATCGAACGCGTCTTCGGGCAACCCATGCTTGTGGATGGCCTCCAGCAGCTTCTCGGGGTCGCTCATGCGCTCGCTGCCGCCGGTAATCTCGCCGTAGCCCTCGGGCGCGAGCAGGTCCGCGCTGAGGCACACCTCGGGCCGGTCGGGATCAGGCTCCATGTAGAAGGCTTTGGCCTCGGTGGGGAAGTGGGTGACGAAGATGGGCTTGTCGAACTGACTGGCAATGTAGGTCTCGTGAGGCGCGCCGAAATCGTCGCCCCATTCCATGGGCGTGAGAGGCTCATCCTTGGGGGGCACGGTCACGCCCCGGGCCGCAGCCTCGTTGATCATGGTCACCGCGTCGTCGTAGCGGATGCGGGGGAAAGGCGGCGTCACGTTCTCTAACTTCGAGGTGTCCCGCTCCAGCAACTTCAGCTCATCCGCTCGCTCCTTCAGCGTGCGCTGGATGATGTAGGACACGAATTCCTCCTCGATCTTCAGCAGATCGTCCAGGCGACAGAACGCGATCTCCGGCTCCACCATCCAGAATTCCTGGAGATGACGACGAGTCTTGGACTTCTCCGCCCGGAAAGTGGGCCCGAAACAATAGACCTTGCCGAACGCGAAGATGTTGGCCTCGTTGTAGAGCTGGCCAGTTTGGGCCAGATACGCGGGCTGGCCGTGGTAGTCGATCTCGAACAGGGTGGTGGTGCCTTCGCCCGCCGCGGGGGTGAGGATGGGCGTGTCCACGTTCAGGAAGCCGTGATCATCCAACCAATCGCGAATGGCCCGGATGACCGTGGCCCGCACCCGCTGGATAGCCCATTGCCGGTCGCTGCGCAGCCACAGATGCCGATGATCTAGCAGGAATTCGACGCCATGCTCCTTGGGCGCGATGGGAAAGGGCGCCGCAAGCTGGACGATCTCGATGTCGCGCAGGTCCATCTCGTAGCCGCCGGGCACGCCGGGCGCGCGCGCATCCGCCCGGATCTCGCCTGTGAGGATGACCGAGGACTCGGCGGTCAGCTTCTTCACCTGGGCGAACTTGTCATCGCCCAAGGTCGGGCGAAAGGCCACGGCCTGAAAGATGCCGCTGCCATCCCGCACGCGCAGGAAATTAAGCTTGCCCTTGCCCGTGCGACGCTTGATCCACCCGCGCACGGTCACCATCTGGCCCACGTAATCTTTCGCTTCGCTGATATTGATGATTGGTGGCATAAGGACTCCTTGAAAAAGGGGATGCTGAGATTATAGCATGGGAACTGCTGAGAGGCATG
>DUEQ01000469.1 GCA_011192085.1 Caldilineae bacterium | reverse complement strand
TCTTTGATCTCTGACCTCTGGCCCCTGACCTCCGACCTCAGCTCTGGTTAACCGGAATCACCATATCGTAGGGGAAGTCCGATAGGTTGATTAGGTCGCCGTTGTCGTCGAAGGCGATGGTGTCTTCGATGCGCACGCCCCAGCCGTCGTCGGGATAGTACAGGCCCGGTTCCACCGAGACGACATGCCCCGGCTGGAGTGGTGTCGGCGGGCCGAGCGCGCTCAGCCGCGGGCTCTCGTGGATATCCAGTCCCACGCCATGCCCCAAACTGTGGATATACCCCACCGTCGTCTGGGGGTTCGAACAGATGGTGGGATAGTTCATCACCTCGAACAGGTCGCAGGCCATCTGCTGGAATTTGCCGCCAGGTTCGCCCACGCGAATCGCCCTCATCACCTCGTCGAACACCCGCTTCACATCCAGCCATTTTTCGGCCAGATGGTCGGGCGCGTATCCCAGGAAGAAGGTGCGGGTGATGTCGTGGAAGTAGCCCGTAGCCCGGTCGCGGGGGAAGATGTCGAAGATGATGGTCTGGCTCAGGCGCAGGGGCATGTCGTATCGGCCCGCATTGTGGGGCACGCCCGCGTCCCGTCCCTGGCTGAAGATGTTCTCATGGACCTCCTCCAGGTTGCGCTTCACCAGCTCCAGGCGGATGAAGGCTTTGACATCGCCGATGGTCAGGGGCTGGCCGTTGGCTTTGACCAGCATGTCATCTTTGGCTCGCTGTCCGCTGAGGAAATCGAACACGTTGGCGATGACTTCGGTGGCGGCTTTGCCTACGGCCCGCATCATCGCGATCTCCTGTGCGTCCTTCGTTTCCCGAGCGGTGGCGAAGAGGTTGGGCGCGACCTCGCCCACGACCTCGATCTCGGGCAGGGCCTCGGCAAGGGCGGAGAGAAAGCGGTAGGCGTAGCCCATGTCGATGAGGCCGTAGAAGCCCACGCGGCCCTGCACCTCGTACGCTGCGAAGATATCCCGCCATTGGGCGATGCGGGCCGCGAACATATTGCCATCGGCCTCATGCAGATAGCGACTGAGGGCGAAGTCGCTCCACAGGCGAGTGGCGATGCCCGTGCTCTCCGCGTTTTCCCGTTCCAGCACGCTGGCGAAGAGGATGGGGTCGCGGCCCGCGATGTGGAGATACATGGCTCGTTCCAGATGCGCGCCGCCGGTGAGATAGGCCAGGTCGCTGGAGGTGTCGGTGTCGCCGTAGACGACGAGCGCGTCCAGTGCGCGCTCGCTCATGAGTTGAGGGATGTCGGATTTCATGGGATCATGGGAGTTTGTTTGGGGAATAGACGATAGATGGCGGACAATAGACGATGGCTTTCAGGAAGCTCCATCGTCAATCAGTTATCGTGGACGCCAGTGGCGCCGTCCGGCTCCGCGATGATGCTTTCGGGCCGGGAAAGCCCGCCGTGCATGAAGGCCCGTTGAGAGCGGTCGAGGGCGAAATCTTTGATGGATATGATGGAGCTCCTGTATGCCGACGAGTGAAGAGCGACGAATCTGTCTGGTTGATGACAGTTCATTGTACTGGAAGTT
>DUEQ01000468.1 GCA_011192085.1 Caldilineae bacterium | reverse complement strand
CTCAGAATGACACAAACGGAATTTTCATCGGCATCGACGGCGAACCGCCCATGAAGTCTGCTTACTGATTACTGGAAACTGATTACTGAATCCTGGAACCCCCATGCTAGGACGCGTCCTTCGTAGCAACACGACCACCTTCACCTTTGGCCGCACTGCCCGCGCCGTCGACATGCCCGCATTCGGGCATCTGGTCAAGGCGGAACGGGGCAGGCTCACCCTCTACGGTCTGATCTACGAGATCGCCATCGCGGACGACCCCTTCGTGCGCCAGATCGTGGCTGCATCGGACGCCATGTCGGCCGAGAAGGTGGAGGACATGCGCCAGCGCCGCCAGGCTCCCGTGGAGATCACCGCGCTCACCATCGCCTACCGCCAGGCTGACCTCCTCATTCACGGCATTCCTCCGCAGCCGCCCGCGGCCCTGCAACCGATTCTCCCCTGCAACTGCGAGGAAATCCGCGAGGTTCTGGCCGACTTCGCATGCTTCCGCCTCATCCTCACCTGCGGCGACTGTCCCAGCGATGAACTCCTGGTCGCCAGTCTTCTCCACGCGGCCGGGTGTCAGCTCCCCGGCCGGGCAAGGGACTATCTCACCCGGGCGGGGCGGGAATTGGTGCGTCTGCTCAGCAACGATCCTTCTCGACTGGACGCTATCTTGCGACGGCTGGCCGCGGCAGTGGAGGTGACCCCATGAGCGATGACTTCTTGCGCGACATCGCCGAACCCATCCAGCCTGAAGCTGATGTCAGTCGTCGTCTGGGCCAAGTCGTAGCCGGGTCCTTGAGCAAAGGCCTGGACGTCCTCCTCGACCGGGATCAGGCCCTGGAGAGCCTGGCCGTGGGCCGCTACGTCACCATCCACGCGGGCGGACGCATCTTCTTCGGCATGATCACTGACATCGCCTTGGACGCGGCCAACATCGCATTCGAGAAATCCCCGCCCGACCTCAGCAACCCCTTCCTACGTCAGGTCCATCTCGGCGCGTCCATCTTCGGCAAAATACACGTCGCGCCTATGCTCATCTTGGACGAGGACGGTCCCGGCGCCTACACCCCCCAACCCGTCAAAACCATCCCCGGCCACTACGCGCCCGTCACCATCGCCACGCCCGAAGAAGTGGCCTACGTCTTCGGTGAAGAAGGCGCGGGGAAGGACGCGGAAGGTCGGGATGTCCGCTATTTCACTGTGGGCCGCCCCCTGGACATGGACGTCCCCATCACCATCAACCTCGACCGCTTCGTAGAGCGATCCTCTGCGGTGTTCGGCAAATCGGGCACGGGTAAGACCTTCCTCAGCCGTCTGCTCCTGGCAGGCGTCATCAAGAACGATGTGGCCGTGAACCTCATCTTCGACATGCACAACGAATATGGTTGGGAGGGCACGGCCGAGCACACCAGCAAAGTCAAAGGTCTGAAGCAAATCTTCCCGGGTCGGGTGGCCATCTTCACCCTGGACGACGAAAGCAGCCGCCGTCGCGGCTCCAATCCCGACGCCGCCATTCAGATCGGCTTTGAGCATATCGAACCTGAGGATGTAGAGATGCTGGCCGGGGTCATGGGATTGTCCGAGGCGCAGATCGGCGCCATGCACGCCATCCACCGACGCCTGGGCCGCGCCTGGTTGCAACACTTTCTGGACGATGACTGGTTGGAGAAACATTACGGCGGCTATGACGAGGATTCGGGTAAGAAAATCAATGCCATGAAGGCCTTTGCCGAGGAAATGGGACAGCATCAGGGCGCCTTGGCCGCGCTGCGCCGCCGCCTGGAGCGCTTTCGCCGTTTCGGGTTCATCGTCGAGAACCCCGCGGATGACTCCATCGCCCGCATCCTCGAATACCTCCAGGCCGGACGCAACGTCGTGCTGGAGTTCGGACGCTATGGCAACGACCTCCAGGCCTACCTGCTGGTGGCCAACTTTCTCACCCGCCGCATCCACGATCGCTATGTGAAAGCCACGGAAAAAGCCTTTGGTGACGAAAGCCAGAAGCCCCGCCCCCTGGTCATCACCATCGAAGAGGCGCACAAATTCCTGGAACCGGGCATCGCCTCCAAGACCATCTTCGGCACCATTGCCCGCGAGCTGCGTAAATACAACGTCACCCTGTTCATCGTGGACCAACGGCCCAGTGGCATCGACGATGAGGTCATGTCTCAGATCGGCACCCGCGTCACCCTGGCCCTGGACAACGAGGAGGACATTCGGGCGGTGTTCATGGGCGTGAGCGGAGGCCAGGAATTGCGGCAGGTGCTGGCCCGGCTGGATAGCAAGGAACAGGCCCTCATCCTCGGCCATGCGGCGCCCATGCCCGTGGTGGTGCAGGTGCGCCGCTACGACCTTGACTTCTATCGTCAGATGGGCTATGTCGAGGGCGAGGCGCTGCGTCATCGCGCGGCGGAAAGTCGTCGCATGCTGGGCGGCGGCCGCAAAAAGCAGTTGGAATAGTCGCCTGGTCGCCCATTCGCCTATCGCCCTCTCTCCCACACACTCCCAATTCCCCATGCCCAAATCATGCCACAATTAGCTCCTTTGCCTGATCACCTGAAAAATCGCCTGATCGCCGCGGGCGTGAAGGATGAACCCACCCTCTACGCCGCGCTGGAAGCCGACCCTCAACTCTTCGACGATTACCACCGCTGGCTGTTCACTGAGGCCGTGCACGCCTTCGCCCAGGCCAAGGACCGGGAGGCCCTCCTGGCCCTGACCAAGGAAGTCCCCCTGATCCTGGGCGATGATTTCATCAAAGCCGTGAAAAAAGCCATCAACAAAGCCCTGGACGTGGGGGATTACGATACTGCGGAGGCGTTGCGCCAGCGCCTGGACGCGTTGACGGAGATCCGGGCTATGAAAGCCTATCAACGCCAGACGCCCCTGGCCCAGGCCGTCATTGCCTTCGTTCAGGCCCGCAGCGACATCGCCGCCCGACGGGTTTTCGAGCAATACCGGGCTGAACTGGACGCAGACGAGGCCGAGCGCTTCCTGGCCGAGGAATTCGAGGGCTCCAGCGAGGAGGCGGAACATCATCTGGCTCAACGCCGGGAACTCCTCCGCACCCTCCGCACCGAAACGCAAGGATAAAGCGTCCGTCGACGCAGCTCGACCCGCAGCCCAGGTCATCAAACTTTCCATGTTTCCTCCCCCGCCTGTCGCAGAGCGGGGAAGGATGCAAGGAGGAGGACGGCCCTCAGCCCTGATTTCAATCGGCGGGCCAGCGAGCAGGGCGACCTTGGTCAGTCAATCAGCTTTGCGCCTCTGCGTCTTCGCGTGAGATTATGCTCGACGCAATGCCCGGGCGATGCGCTCGATCCCCTCATCCAGCGTGGCGCGAGGACAGCCAAAGTTGAGTCGGACGAACCCCCGGCCCCTATCGCCAAACCAATCGCCCTCATTCAGCAGAACCCGAGCCTTTTCGAGGATATGACGGGCGGGCGCGTCCGCCCAAGGGGTGTTGCGGAAATCGAGCCATGCCAGGAAGGTGCCATCGGGCCGGGCCATGCGCACGCCGGGCAACCTCCCTGCGTCGATGACTCCCAGAAGATGGTCCCGGTTTTTCTGGAGATACGCCAGCATCGCGTCCAGCCAAGGACCCCCTTCCCGATACGCGGCCTCCATGGCCGTCATGCCCAACACATTGATCACGGGGATAAGGCCGCGAGCCGACGCTTCCATGCGCTCCCGCAGTTCCGGATTGGGAATGATCCCCACCGCGGACTTGAGCCCCGCAATGTTAAACGTCTTGCTGGGCGCAATGAAGGTGATGGTGCGGGCCGCGATATCAGGACCCAGCGAGGCGATGGGGATGTGATGCGATTCCGCGTAGATCAGGTCGGCGTGGATCTCGTCGGCCAGAATGAGGATGTCCCGTTCGAAACAGAACTGAGCCAGGGATTCCAGCTCGGCGCGGGTGAAGACTCGCCCGGTGGGGTTTTGTGGATTGCACAGGAGGAAGACACGGGTGCGGTCGTCGGCCGCCCGCTCCAACGCGGCCAATTCCATGCGCCACCGCCCGCTCGCATCCTCCGCCAGCGGCGCATCCTGCAAGGTGAAACCGCCATAGCGCACCAATCGGAAGAAGGGGCGATAGACGGGGGATTGCAATAAGACGCCATCGCCGGGGCGGGCCACCATCTGCGCGGCCCAATTCATCCCCACCATGACGTCTGGCGGGAAGATGAGCCACTCGGGCTCGATATCCCAGCCGTAACGTTCGGCCACCCATTGCACCACGGTTTGACGTAAAGTGGGGCTCTCGCGGTGATAGCCAAACACGCCGTGATTCACCCGGCGATGCAGCGCCTCGATCACCGCGGGCGGGGCCATGAAATCGGTGTCCGCCACCCACATGGGCAAGATGTCGTTGGGATAGTCCCACTTGACGCTATCGGAGTGGCGGCGGTCAATGGGGGCGTCGAAATCAAATTCGGGCATGGGAGACTCCAGGGGGGATGAGGATGCCCCGCATTATATCAGCCCTGGCCCTCCGTCGGTGGACGTGTCGTGGTGGGGAAAGGTACAGGCCCAGATGACCGTCTGCGGGCGCGCGAGTTCAGGAATGCCGATATCGGGGATGGTCACGCTGATATGAGGCCGAAGTGCATCACAGGATCTAGGCTTAGGCGGGCGCAGGCGCTTCCGCGGGCAGGATCTCATACTCGTAGCTTTTCTCGCCCGACGTTGAGCTGGAAACGGTGCAGTAACGTTCGTGGGCCAGGTAGATGGCCGTTTCCATGATTTTGTCGTTCACCCCTTCGCCCTTAATGCGGTAGAGGAGGTGATAGTGGGTGAAGGTCATGGGCCATTTGTCGATGTGCTCGCCGGTGACCTCGATTTCGAAGGATTCGATGTTCAGGCGCTTCTTGTGCATCACGGCGATGATGGTCGTGCCCATGCAGCCGCCTAACGCGGCCAGCAGCAAGTGGCTTGCGCCCATGGATTTGCCGGACGGATTCGGGCCGGTAACGCCCACTGCGCCGCCTTCGTCGTTGTCATAAGCAATGAACTCGCGATCCTTTGTCCAACGCAGGGTCACTTTCTTCGTCATAAGTCGATAGCTCCTTTCTGAAACTGTGGGATGGTTGCTGATGG
>DUEQ01000467.1 GCA_011192085.1 Caldilineae bacterium | reverse complement strand
TTGTGCCTTCGCGGCAAAGGTTTTTAGAAGGAGACCAGGATAGTGACTTCCCGCCAGCGCAATCACTGGGAAGATTCATCCGGCGACTCGCTATCCTCTGGAACGATGGCATCCTCTTCCCGTTCGGATGCTTCCGCGGGTTCATCCGCGGCTGCATCTGGCTCGGATGGTGGGGGAGCGTGCTCCTCCGTCGGCGTCTCGCCCGCGACCTCCACCCTTTCCGTGGGTAGAACCACCGGCGTGGTGATCTCATGCTCTGCGGGCGGCGGGGCGTGCTCCAGAGACTCTTTCCCGCCCGCCATCTGACTCCATATCTGCCGGAAAATCAGGTATCCCATCAGGAAAATCATGGCGATGACGGCGAAGATCAACAGATACCACAACAGGCCCAGGGGGCCTTCGGTCCCGGACTGAGACGTTAGGGGGGAGGTGGGCGTTTGGGCGAGCTGCGCCGCAGGGCGGGTCGCGGCGGCCGTGGGCGAGGGGAGGCGGACGGCGGACGTGACCGTGGGCGAAGGGGAGGCGCCCATGCCAGGCGCGATGGGCGTGATGACAATCACCGTGGGCGAGGGCATGCCCATCCCCGGAGACGCGCTGGTGGGAGGAGGGGATGTCGGGGTGGGGGGCGCGCACGCTTTCAACGTGACGTCATCCACCCACATGGAGGCCCGCCCTGTCCCGCCATTGTTGAACACATTGAAATAGACAATGATGTCTCTTCCCACATAGCGAGCGATGTCGAAGCCCTCATAGCGCCATTGCGTCGTAGCTGCATTGGAACGCCAGAGAATGTCCAGCGTGCGTCCCGTGCGTCCATCCAGGAGAAGAAGCTCCTGATAATCGCCCGGCTCCTGGTCGGTGTTGTCCCAATGCCAGAATTCCAGGGTGGCGGATGTGTAGCCTGGGGGGAGATTCACGCGCTGGCTGATGGAGGAGTAGGAAAGGATATTGGAGCGAGCGCCGTCATTGCCCAACTGGGCGGACCGCAAGCCAGAATGCGCAGCCCGGGAGGTGTAATAGCCGCGCAGTTTCGTATTCCCAAACCGCCAGCCATCTCCGGCCTCGAATCCGCCGTTGAGGAGCATCTCGTTGCACACAGCGCCGGGAGGAGGCGTAAAGGTAGCGATAGGGGTAGGTGTGGACGTGGGCGTGACGACAATGGGTGTGGTGGTGGGGGTGTTCGTCACCACGATAGGGGTGGGGGTCGCCGTCACGACGATGGGCGTGGGGGTGGGCGTGGCCGTCACCACCACAGGCGTGGGCGTGGGGG
>DUEQ01000466.1 GCA_011192085.1 Caldilineae bacterium | reverse complement strand
GATGGAAGGATGTTGGGGGCATGCGCTTCAGAGGCTTCTTTGAGATTCAATTGAGCTTCGTCGAGATTCCTCGGACCTCAGATGTGTATCGCGTGGCCCAGGACCGCGTGAGCCGCCTCCATGATGGTCTCGGAGAGGGTGGGATGCGCGTGGACGTTGCGCCCGATCTCTTCGGGCGTGAGCTCCAGCATTCGGGCCAGGCTCAGTTCGGGTAGCAGCTCGGTCACCTCGGGTCCGACCATGTGCACCCCCAGGATCTCGTGATATTTCGCATCCATGACGATCTTGACGAAGCCTTCCTTTTCGCCCAGGGCCAGGGCCTTGCCGTTGGCCTGAAAGGGGAAACTGCCTGTGGTCACTTCGTAGCCCTGTTCTCGGGCCTGCGCCTCGGTCAGGCCCAGGCTGGCCACCTGGGGATGACAGTAGGTGCAGCGGGGCATATTGCTGTAATCATCGATGGGCGCGGTCTCCACCCCGGCGATGGTCTCCACGGCTACAATGCCCTGCGCGCTGGCGACATGGGCCAGGGGCAGCTTGCCGTTGAGATCGCCGATGGCGTAAATGTGGGGAACATTCGTCTGCATGACGTCGTTCACGGGCGTCCAGCCCCGGTCGCTCACCGCCACGCCCGCGGTCTCCAGGCCGATGCCCTGGCTGTTGGGTTTCACGCCGATGGCGATGAGCGTCTGATCCGCGGTCAGAGTCTCC
The DNA here is from genome assembly GCA_011192085.1 of Caldilineae bacterium. GTDB lineage: Bacteria > Chloroflexota > Anaerolineae > J102 > J102 > M2005. The sequence goes on along the minus strand of DUEQ01000466.1, from coordinate 1,734 downwards.
TCCTCGCCCGAATCTAGATTCTTCACCCGCACGGTCACGCCCTCATCGGTGACCTCGATCTTCTCTGTGCGCGTGCCTTCCAGCAGCTTCACGCCATACTTGCGGAAGGCCTTGGCCACCACCGCGGCCACTTCGGGCTCCTCATTGGGCAGGATGTGCGGCAGCATCTCCACCACCGTCACCTGCACGCCATAGGCGTTGTACACGTACGCGAACTCCATGCCGATGGGGCCGGCGCCCACGATGACGATCCGCCCCGGCAATTCATCCTGCACGATGGCCTGGCGGTAGGTGACAATGCGCTTGCCATCCACCTCGACGCCGGGCAGCAGGGCCGGGCGCGAGCCCGTAGCCAGGATGATGTGGGCCGCGGTGACCCCTTTGCCCTCCACGTCCAGCGTGTGCGGGCCGGTGAGCCTGCCGTACCCGTTGATGACATCGATCTTGTTCTTGCGCATCAAAAAGCCCACGCCCTTGACCAGCCGTTTGGACACCTGACGGCTGCGCTTCACCGCCACCTTGTAATCAAACTCCAGGCCCGTCACCTTGAACCCAAACTCCTTGCCTCGTCCAAACAGATGCACGATGTCCGCATTGCGAATCAGCGATTTCGTGGGGATGCAGCCCCAATTGAGGCAGACCCCGCCCAGATTCTCTTTCTCGACCAGGGCGGTCTTCAGGCCCAATTGGGCCGCTCGGATCGCGGCAACATAGCCGCCGGGCCCGCCGCCCAGCACCAGGACGTCATAGTCAAACTGGTTGCTCATATAGGATGATTCTCCGAGAGGTTGAGAGGTTGATGGCTGACAACGCCCACATTATACCACAAGGGATTCCCTTTTTTGTCACAAGTCCGCCAGCTACTGAGGCACGGCCCGATAATCGTTGAGCTTGTCCAATTGCGCCTGGGCGATGGCGTCGGCCTGAGTCCGAGCCTCTTCCGACTCCCCACCATCCTCTTGCGCCCGCGTGGTGACAATCACATTGGCGATGGCGTTGCTGACCATGAACTGATAGCGATACTCGTAAACCGTCTGGTCTCCGATCTGATAACGGACCTTGAACGCGCGCAGTAGGTCAGCCCCCACCAGGTCGGGGTCATAGCGATCCACCAGAATGTTTTCACCATCCACATCGTTCGACGCCGCCACATCCTTAGCGATGTCCGTCTCCGTCGTCCGCAGATCCTCCTCGAACGCATCCCGGGCATCCGCGTCGAACTCATAAACCGTGATCTCATCCACCACGCCCAGCACCTCCTGTCCAGCCTCACCTTTCACCGCATCGGGATTCATGAACAGGACCGCATTATGCCCCGCGTGCAGGGTCGTGTTGTCGATGCGGCGGAAGCCGTCGGGCAGGTCGGTCTGGATCAGGGTTAAGCGTTGGGGGTCTTCGCGAATGCCCGCGAAGGGCGTGGTGATGGGCGTGGGCGCGGGCGTGGGCGTGGGGGCGGGGTTTTGGAGGCAGGCCGCCAGCAGCAAGACCATGATGAATGGCGCAGGGAAAAGAAACAGACGTCGGGTCATACGGTGCAGTCCTAGGATTTGATGGGATGGCTCTTTTATCACCATGGGAAATTTGTGGATTCCCATGGGGCGGATGGCCAATGGGGTGGCGTTATCTGCACAGCCGTCCATCTCCGCGACAGGCAATCATATCACAAAAGGGTGAGCCATGGGTATTTCACTTGACCGCTGGCGGAATCTTCGCTATGCTGTTTCGAAGATAACG
>DUEQ01000465.1 GCA_011192085.1 Caldilineae bacterium | reverse complement strand
CTGCAAGCTTCCAATGTCGATGCGAGATAATTTGTCATCGCCTCATCGAGTTCATAACAAACAGCATGAATGCGATGAGGCGATCGCTGTCGGTTGGCCATCTCATGCAAAAACGCCGCCGTCAGGGTTCCCGTTCCCGCTCCAGGATCGAGCAATAGCACATCTCCCGTCACATCATCGAACAAGGATGCCATAAATCGCGCCACAGGCAGAGGAGTCAAGAATTGTCCTAATGCTCCTCGCCTTTGGGCGTCGATGCGTTGCGAAGCATCCACGCGATAGAAATCGGCGAGTTCGTCAGGGAACGTGGGGAGAGGCGTCGCGAAAGAATGCATCATGAAAGTGAACGGATCCTGGCGATGAACTATGCAATCCATCCCATACCATGCATCAGGCGTGTTGGGCCTGGACCGCGGTGATGGCCACCGTGTTGATGATATCCTCCACAGTGCAACCGCGACTGAGGTCGTTGACCGGCTTGCGCAGCCCTTGCAGCACCGGCCCGATGGCGATCGCGCCCGTCTCCCGCTGCACCGCCTTGTAGGTGTTGTTGCCCGTGTTCAGGTCGGGGAAGATGAACACGGTGGCCCGGCCCGCGACCCGGGACCCCGGCATCTTCTTGCGCGCGACCTCCGGGTCCACGGCCGCGTCGTACTGCATCGGGCCTTCGATGATCAGGTCGGGGCGGCGCTCCTTGGCGAGCTGAGTGGCCTTGCGCACCCGCTCCACTTCCTCGCCCTGGCCCGATTCCCCGGTCGAGTAGGAGAGCATGGCCACGATGGGCTCAATGCCAAACATCTGCGCGGTCTCTGCGGACGCGATCGCGATCTCAGCCAGTTGCTCCGCGGTGGGCTTGGGCACCACCGCGCAGTCGCCATACACCAACACCCGGTCCTCCAGAGCCATGAAGAACACCGAAGAGACGATAGAGAAACCAGGTTTCGTCTTGATGAATTCGAACGCGGGGCGCAGCGTGTGGGCTGTGGTGTGGGCCGCTCCCGAGACCATGCCATCCGCATGCCCCTTATACACCATCATCGTCCCGAAGTAAGCGATATCGTGCATGATATCCAGGGCCTGGTCGGGCGTGACGCCCTTGTGTTTGCGCAACTCGTAATAGGTGGCCGCATAGTCCTGCAAACGAGAGGAGGCGTTGGGGTCGATGATGGGCGTATCGTTGGGAATGCTCAACCCCAGACGACGGATCATGGCCCGAACCTTTTCCGGCTCCCCCAGCAAGATGACATCCACCACATCCTGCATCAGCAACGCCTCCGCGGCCCGCAGAATGCGCGCATCATCCCCCTCGGGCAGGACGATGCGCTTCTTATCGGCCTTCGCTTGTTGCATAATGTTGTAGAGAAACATGCGAGGCGGAATGCCGCGCGGCTTGATGTCGGCATAGCGTTGGATCAGCGCGTCGGTGTCGGCATAGTGGCGGAAGAGACGCAGGCTGATGGCGATCTTATCCTGTTTATCCGCGGTAATGTAGGAGCGGATCTGACGCAGATCCCGCGCGGTCTCGAAGGTCTCCTGCGTCACCGCCACGATGGGCAGGGTGCTGGGCAGACCATCCAGCAGCCGCTTGACCGTAGGCGCGGGACGCACCCCCGTCGTCAGCAAAATGCCCGCCAGCCGGGGGTAATTGCCCGACGCGTGGGCCTGGATGGCGCTGAGGATGACGTCGCCCCGGTCGCCGGGCGTGATGAGCAGCGCCCATTTGCGCAGCCGCTCCAGATAATGCTCCATCTGCATGGCGATGATCATGTACTCATACACCCGGTAGTTCAACAAATCCTTGCCATACAAAACCTCCGCCCCCAGGTGCTCCACCACCTCGGCCATGCTGGGGCTGGCCAGGTCCTTGTCCGCGGGGATCACAGCCAGGGGCTGGGCCTCTTCGGGCAGCGTCTCCCGTAGCGCCCGCCGCACCTCGTGCAGTTCGTCCGGGTCCACCCGGTTGACGATGGAGCCCACCAGTTGATTGCCCTTGCGCTTGAAGGATTCCACCGCCATGAGGATGGGGCTAATGATCTCATCCATGTTGGCCTTGTCGCCCCGGGCCACCAGCAGCACCGGACTGCCCAACGATTGGGCCAGCTCCACATTGATATCGAAATCCAGAGCCGCGCTCTCGGCCGACAGGTCAGAGCCAATGATGAGCACGAAATCGCTTTTCTCCTCCAGGGCCTTGTATTGGGCGATGACGCGGTTGATCAGCTCATCATGTCGCCCTTGGGCCAACAGATCCAGGGCCTCGATCTGCCGCCAGGCGTAGGTCTCCTCATATTGCCAGGGAAGATGAAAGTATTTGAGGAGCAAATCAATGTTCTTGTCGATGCGGTCCGAGCCCTGACATTTAATGATGGGTCGAAAAACGCCCACCCGCTGCGTGCGGCGCAGCAGCAGGTCCATGATGCCCAGAGAGACCAGCGACTTGCCGCAGTGGGTCTCGGTGGTGGCAAGATAAAGGGATTTGTAGGATTCCATGATTCGGCGCTCTCCATCAAAATAGCCCGGAGGATAGCTGCGTTCCGCACCGTCCGGGAAGGAACAACGATAGCTCTATTGTAACAGCAATCACCTTTGAAAGGAATCACAGGAACGTGTCGATGCGGCATTGGCCGGGAGACCCTGCCCATGGCCCGCTTCTCACCCGCCACCCCGCATCAACATCCACCCCAACCGACTCATCAACGCCTCCAGCGCGGCTGCATCCTCGCCCCAGATGTCCAGCCACCCCCGCCCGATGCGCAGGGAGCCCAGCGCCACCGATTCGCCCTCCCGCAGGTGCGCCACCCAACCATCCCCCTGCACCTGGCGCTCCCGCTCCACCACCCGCCCCCCTAGCTTTACCAGATAGGATTCCACGATCCACAAAGGCGCGCTCCTGAGTTCGATATGCACCCAGGGCGCGCCTTTCTCATCATACTCGATGTGCCAGGGGATCATGCGCCGCCGCCCACGGGCGGGAAGATGCGCAGGTCCGCATCCTCGGGGATGGTCATATCCAGCCCTCCCAAGTAGCGCACCTCCCTGCCATTAAGGAAAATGTGGATGCGCGGGGAGATATCCCCGTCCTCCAGGAGCTCATCCCGTAGGACGGGATAGCGTTCCAGCAGTTCGGTGATGACATCGCGGATGGTATCGCCGGGCCCGGCGTTCACCTCCACGCTGGAGCCGCCCACCAGGGGGCGTAAAGTGGCGTAGAGTTTGACTTTCATGGGCATCGATAGGGTGTGTGGGGTGATGATGCGGGCAATGACCGCGCCTTCTTATTGTATCACATTGCCAGCCGCCGGCAACCTGGCCTTCCATGCTATAATCTCTGCCATGTTAACCTCTCACACCCCGTCATCCCCCCTGCGTCGACGCATCCAGCGCGGACTCGAAGGCCTGTTTGGGCCTTTCGAGCAGATAGATGAGCGCCCGGCCCGAGAATTGCTCAGCCCCGAGGCGCTGGCCCTCTTCCAACGCATGAGCGCCATTGATCGGGCCCACAGCCTGCGCGTCCATCAATGGTTGGTCGACCGGGGCTACGACCAGGAGGAGCTGCTCACCGCAGCGCTGCTGCACGATTGCGGCAAGGCTGCGGCTCCGATCTCCGTCTGGCAACGCACCCTCAAAGTCTTGCTCAAACGCTTCGCACCAGGCTGGTGGAAGGAACTGGCCGCGCCCGCGCCGCCCGACAGTTGGCGCTATCCCTTCCATGTCCTCCACGCCCATCCCCGCATCGGCGCGGCCTGGGCCCGCGAAGCGGGCTGCTCCGAGCTCACATGCTGGCTCATCGAGCAGCACGAAACCCCGCCCAGCTCCATCCATCCCCACGCCGATCTGCTCTGGGCGCTGGAATTCGCCGACGCCACCAGCTAGAGCCGGAGGTCGGAGGTCAGAGGTCGGCCCCAACCTCCCTCCTCCCCATGACCGGCCGACTACACGACCAAACAACTACCTCGGCTCCCACGCCGGGTCCCAATCCCGAGCGTGATTATTCGTCAACCGCAGAAAGCCCGAGCCATCCCGCCGGACCACCGCCAGCTCGTCATCCCCATCCTGGATGATGAACGCGAGCTGCTGGCTATCGCTGGACCAGACGGCCGGGGCTTCGGGGAAGACGGGAGAGAAAAGTCGATAGCGATTGGCGCCCGCCGCATCGACGGCATAGAGCCCCCATTGCCCGCCGTCCTCGCCCGTGATATGGGAAATGAGGGAGCCATCGGGCGACCAGCTCGGGGCCTGAGACCAGAGGTCGAGGGGAGTCAGGCGGATGGGGTCGCCGGAGATGATGCTAGACGCGTAGAGGCCCGCGTTGCCATCTCGGGTGGAGGCGAAGACCACGAATTGCCCATCGGGCGACCACGCGGGATTCCAGCTCGCATAGGCGGGATCAGTGATGCGCTTCACCTCGGAACTGGCGATATTGAGCACGCCGATGGTCTTGGCGTAGTCGATCTCCACCACCACGTGCTGACTGTCGGGCGACCACTGATAGGCCAGGCGCTGGCCTGGAAACGCCGCCCACAGCAGGCCATCCAGGAAGAGCTGGACACCCTCGGGACCCGGCTGCAAGAACGTCACATGCTCGCCGTTGGGACTGAGCGCATAGCCCGTGCTGCCAGGCACCCGCAGCACCTCTTGCTGCTCGCTGCCATCCGCGCGCATGGACCACAAAGCCGGCCCCTGGCCTCGGTCGCTGATGAAATAGATGAACGCGCCATCGGATGACCAGAAGGGATGCTCGTTCCGTCCCTCAAAGGTCAACTGCACATCGTGGGTTCCATCGCTGTGGATGAGATAGATCTGGGGAACGCCTGTGCGGTCGGAGACGTAGGCGATGCGCGGGGGGGAGTTGGGCGTGGGCGTAGAGGTGGGCGTGGGGGTGACGGTGGGCGTCGGGGTGGACGTCTCCGTGGCGGTGGGCGTGAGGGTGGGCGTTGCCGTGGGAAGGGCCGCGACCGGGGGCTGGGCCGGGGTGGGGCTTTCGAGGGCGGAGGGTTGGGTGGAGGATGGAGATGCAGGGGGTCTGGCCGTTGGCGGCAGGCTGAGCGCGTTGCTGCGCACCAACAACCACCCCGTCAATGAGAGGGCGGCCAGCCCCAGGAGGACGCCGATGAGCGCATAGAGCCACATAGGCGTCTTCTTCGCCACGACCACTGGTTCAGAGCGCAGAGGGCGCAGGGCCCGCCGCAATGCCTGAGCGAACGCGCCCGCAATGGGATAGCGATCGTCGGGGTTCTTGGCCATGGCCCGGTTCATGACTCGCGTCGCCTCGGGCGGCAGATGGGGATTCAGACTCCGGGGATCGGGCGGAGGGGTATGCACATGGGCGTAGAGGATGTCGCGATGGGTCTCTCCGGTGAAAGGAGGTCGCCCCGTGAGCATATGATAGACCGCCACGCCCAGGCTATACACATCGCTGCGGCCATCCACAGGCCTGCCCATGGCCTGCTCGGGCGACATATACTCGGGCGTGCCCAACACGGCCGCCTTTTGCTCGGGCGTACGCAGCCCCACGGCATGAGCGATGCCGAAATCGGTCAACCGCACCTTGCCGTTGCTCTGCACCAAAATGTTGCTGGGCTTCACGTCCCGATGCACCACGCCCCGCCGATGGGCGTAATCCAGGGCCGAGGCCACCTGGGTGGCGACGCTGATGATGAAATCCTCGGGCAAGGGGCCGTTCACACGGGCCAACACATCGGCCAGCGTCTCCCCCTCCACATACTCCATGGCCAGATAATGCACGCCATCCACCATGCCCGCATCGTGCACGGCCACGATGTTGGGATGCTCCAACCGGGCTGCGGACCGGGCCTCCACCAGGAAGCGCGCCACGAGATCCTCGTCCTGTTGCAGTTCCGGGCGCAGCACTTTGAGCGCGACGGGACGATCCAGCCATTGATGATAGGCCAGATAGACGATGGCCATGCCGCCGCGGCCGATTTCGCGTTCGATGCGATACAGGCCGAAAGCGTCACCGGGAGAGAACATGGGGCGAAAGGGTGACGTAGCGAGAGGGCGAAAGGGAGAGAGAAGACAAAATTCGCGTCAGGGCAAAGTGTAATGGAAAGTGTGGAAAAATCACAAACGGCGGAGGGAAGAAACCGCGAAGGGGCTGACCGACGCGTCGCCAAAACCCTGCTACCCTTCAAACTGTAGGCTTTTTCACCTTGACACCCTTCTTTAGAGGCTGTTATAATCAGCATGCTTGCGTCATCGTCGTCGCATTCAACCAAAGGCGTCATGCTATGACAGCATGGCGGCCCCCAGGCGGTTGGGATGAGGGAACGAGGTTGGTCTTCATCGCACCGCCGCCAACTCAAAAAAGGAATCATCAGGGTATGGCCAACGACAATCAGATCCCCGAAGAAGTCAAAGGCAACGTCTTTTTGACGACACTGGATTTCATGTACAACTGGAGCCGCAAGAATAGTGTGTGGCCCATGTTGTTTGGTCTCGCTTGCTGCGCCATCGAGATGATCAGCACCGCTGCAGGCCGCTATGACCTCGCCCGCTTCGGGATGGAGGTGATGCGGCCTTCGCCGCGTCAGGCGGACTTGATGATCGTCTCGGGCACGGTAACCAAGAAGATGGCCCCCACCATCGTACGCCTCTACAACCAGATGGCGGAACCCCGTTATGTGGTGGCCATGGGCGCTTGCGCCACCAGCGGCGGCCCCTTCAAGGCGGGCTACAATGTAATCTCCGGCGTAGACAAGCTCATCCCTGTGGATGTCTACATTCCTGGTTGCCCGCCTACGCCCGAAGCGTTGCTCTACGGTCTGATGCAACTGCAAAACAAGATCGCCCGCCAATCCATCAAGACTGTGCCCTGGTATCGCAAAACCACGCCCAAAGCCATCGCTATTCCCAAACTGGGTCCCGATATCTTCGATCCGGATCGGGCTGAGGAGATCCGCCGCTATACTTTGGCGCCTGAAACCGTTGCCGAGGAGAACTAACCCATGGCCGAAGAACAACAAGTCGCTGTAAAAAGTCTGCCCTACGCCGATGCCGTGCCCGGCGCGGTGCTGGACGCGGATGATTCCGGCATCATCGTCAACAGGGATAAACTCATCGATTTCGCCCTCTATCTGCGTAATGAAGAGGGATTTGATTTTCTGTCTTCCTTGCAAGCTGTCGATTATCTGGGCTATCCGGGTCGCACCGCGGGGGACCGCTTCGAGGTCGTGTACCATCTCTTCAACACCAAAAAGGGTGGCGACGGCATTGTCCTAAAAGTGCGCCTGCCCGAAGATGATCCTGAACTCCCTAGCGTCATCCTGGTGTGGCCGGGCGCGGATTTGCAGGAGCGGGAAGCCTGGGACCTGTTCGGCATCAAATTCAAGGGGCATCCCCGTTTGCGCCGCATCCTACTGTGGGAAGGGTTTCATGGCCATCCCATGCGCAAAGATTGGAAAGAAGCCTATTACGAAGAGGATCACAAGCCCTACAAGAACCGCTGGCCCGAAGGACATTACGGCTGGGAAGAAGACCGAGCGCCGTGGGGTGACAATGTGGTCTATCCCAAAGGCTGGGACCCTGACGCCTTTGTGGAACCCCCTCCCCCCCTACCCAAAATCCACGAACCCCCCATCACACCGGGCCAGGAGCGCGTCAAGACCGACCGCATCATCGTCAACATGGGCCCGCAGCACCCCTCCACCCACGGCGTGTTCCGCATGATCGTGGCTTTGGATGGTGAGACCATCGTGGGCCTGGAGCCGGAGATGGGGTATCTCCACCGCAATCATGAGAAGATCGGGGAGCGCAACACCTGGCTCATGAACATCCCCTTCACCGACCGATTGGACTACCTTTCCGCCATGTCCAACAATTTCGGCTATGTGCTGGCGGTGGAGAAGCTGCTGGGGGAGAAAGCGAAGCCGCCCGAGCGAGCCGAATATCTGCGGGTGATCATGGCCGAGCTCACCCGGGTGCAGAATCATCTCTGGACCATCGGCTTCCTGCTCAACGACCTGGGCGCCTTTTTCACCCCCGCGCTGTACGCCATCGAGGAACGCGAGCTCATCCTCGATCTGTTCGAGGCCGTCTCGGGCAGCCGTATGATGGTCAACTACATGCGTTTCGGCGGCGTGAAAGCCGATGTGGATGACGCCTGGCTGAAAACCGCCCGCGATCTGGTCTTCAACCGCCTGCCCGCCAAGGTGGATGAGTTCGACCGCTATCTCACCGAGAACGAGATCATCAAGGAACGCACCATCGGCGTAGGTTATCTCTCAGCCGAAGACGCCATCGCCACCAGCATGTCGGGCCCCATGCTGCGCGGCTCGGGCGTGCCCTACGACGTGCGCAAGGCCCGCCCTTACAGCGTTTACGACCACTTTGACTGGGACATCGTCACCAACGATGGCTGCGACGTCTACGCCCGCTATCTGGTGCGCTTGGATGAGGTCCGACAGTCCATCCGCATCCTCAAGCAAGCGCTGGATCAACTTCCTGATGGCCCCATTATGAACAAGAAGCCCGCCTACACCTTCCGCGTGCCCAAGGGCGACGCTTACGCCGCGGTGGAGGCCCCCAAAGGGGAACTGGGCTTCTATCTCGTCTCCAGCGGTGGCGACAATCCCTGGCGCTATCACGTGCGGGCGCCCTCCTACATCAACCTCAGTTCCCTGGAGCACATGTCCATCGGCTACAAGGTGGCCGACGCCATCATCATCCTCGGCGCCATCGACATTGTGCTGGGCGAAACAGACCGTTAAACCATCCAGCATGGGCGCCTCAGACAAACCTGGAGCAACGTCCGCCAAGGCATCCCATTTCCATACGTTCTAGGTCTCCATAGTCCAACGCTTTCCTTCCTCCATTCCCACCCATAGGACGCGATTTCTATGTTCGGAAGTGGCATTATTCGCGGCTTGGGCGTAACGCTCAAACGCACCATCACCACCTTCACCGACGATATCGGCCAAGCCTCACGCTATATCAATTCCATTAACACGCCCGCGGGCAAGGTATTGCAACAGCCCCCCGAGATCAAGGGGATATTCACCATCCAGTATCCTGAGGAGAAGCGGCAGCTGCCTGAAAACTTCCGCTTCATCCCCATGCTGGTCTATGAAGAGGATACTGGCAAACAGCGCTGCACCGCCTGCGGCATCTGCAGCAAGGTCTGCCCCTCCCAGTGCATCTGGATCGTGCGTGACCAGACCAAAGAAGGCAAACCCATACCTCAGCCCAAGGAATTCTACATTGATGCCAGCATCTGCATGAGCTGCGGTCTGTGTGCGGAGTT
>DUEQ01000464.1 GCA_011192085.1 Caldilineae bacterium | reverse complement strand
GCGGCTTCCACCCGGGAGCTCAATCCCAGCTTGCCCAAGATGTTGCTCACGTGAAATTCCACCGTCCGCTCACTCACGCTCAGGGCTTGGGCAATCTCTTTGTTGCTCTTCCCCTCCGCCACCAGCGCCAGCACCTCCCCCTCCCGTTCGGTCAAACGCGCCCACATCGCTTCCACCTCTTCCTGCCAGCGCCGAGCGCGTGCCAGCTGATCCGCGGTCCACCGTTGCTCCCCCCGCGCCGCTGCCCGCACCGCCGCCACAATGTTCGGAGGCGCTTCCTCCTTGAGCAAATAGCCCACCGCCCCCGCCTTCAGCATCCCCTGAAGATAACGCTCATCATCGTAGGCGCTAAGGGCCAGCACCCGCACCGGCAGACCCTTGCTGACAATGGCCGCGGCCACCTCCATCCCGGAGAGGCCCGGCAATTTGCAGTCCAGCACGGCCACGTCCGGCTGTAGCGCCTCGATCTGCGCTAGCGCTTCCTCGCCCTCCTCGGCCTCCCCCACCACCTCCACGTCGGGCGCTTGGTCCAACAGCACCCGCAATCCCAACCGCAGGGTGGGATGGTCGTCGGCCAGCAGCACGCGGATGGTTTTGGTCATCGGCGTCCCTCCTCCTTTGCCTCACTTCTGCAGCAAAGCGTCGAACTCCTCTGCCGCATAAATCAGACGACCGGGATGCCGCGTGAGGCTGAACCAATCCCAGCGCGTGTCACCGGAGCGATCCTCGTCCAGGAACCAGCACAGGGCCTGCACTTGCGGTTCCCCGCTGATCTCCTCCAGAGCCGATGTCAGCCAGCCCTGGGGATAGTTCTGGGCCGGGGGTGCGCCTTCGTCGGGGACAAAGGTGTTGCTGGAGGTGATGTAGACCGGCAAGCCTTGCGTGGTGGGGTAGGCATTGATGATGTTCAGCCAATCCCGATAGATGCGGAAACCGGCCTGGGCGCCTCCCCACTCGGCCCGGAGCAGGTCCAGCCGCGGCTCCTCGTATCCCTTCCGCCCTATCGCCTCCGCCGCCTCCGGGCGACCCGGCACGTGCAGGGCAAAGCCGTCGGGCGCGGTCAGGGGGATGCCTGCCGCTGACTTGGTGCGCGCTCCCTCGTCCAGCGTCGCCACCAACGTATTCATGTAGTTGAGCCAAGGCGCGTCGATTGCATAGCGGCGGTCTCCGTCCTGATCGGTGTTCCAGGGTCGCACAGGCCCCACCAGCACCCGCACATAAGGATTCTCCGCACGGATCGCCTGCACCGCGTTGTCCGCGTGGGTTACCGGTTCACCATAGCCGTTAAAGATGCGTGCATACCACTCCGGCGTAACGGATCGCTCTGGGGCCTGGGAGTTGCTGTTCAACTCATTGAAGCCGCTGCCCAGAACGTAGCCATACACGCCCCGCAATCGCTCGTCCCGCGCCAACCGCCGGAGATACTGAAGGTATTCGGTCAGGGCCAATTGATCGGCCCTTGGCGGCATGCTTTGACCTTGGGCGTAGTCCACCCGCACCAACACTCGCAACCCCTTTCTCGTGGCCTGATGGACGCGCATGGCCAAATCATCTATTCCCCAAAACGCCTCCTCGGATAGCTGGGCGTAGGTCAGTTCCACGTCCCAACCACTGCGGCCGCGCCAATCACGCTGCGGATGGACGGAAACAACGCCCAGTTTGGTCGGCGTCAGGTCGGTGGGAGTGGGCGGCTCTCCCATGCCGATATGCATCCGTCCCCGTTCAACACAACCAGTGTGACAATCGTGGTAGAAAACCAATGAATAAGCTTCTTCATCTGGCGCAACAAAGGTCCATTTCCAAGTCCAGACGCCACTGGGTTGGGCCCGCCACTCCACCTGTCGCACAGGCTGGCCGTTGACCACGAGCAGCACGTAGGACCAAGGATGGACATCTGTCACCCACAGAGTCGCCTCTTGGCCGGGCTCAGGCGCGGGGGGATCCAAACGCATGCGGGGCCAAAATAGAGCCCTAGCCCCTTCGTCCGGTATGACGACCACTCGCCCGGAGATGGGTAGTAACCAATATCCTCCCAGGAGAACCAGAAGTGGGAACAGCCGCCATAGACGCGGCAGCCCTCGTCGAATCATGGTTTGCCCTCCTCTTCCGGCAGAGATGGTAGGATAAAACGAACGCAAGTGCCCGTTTCTTCCCCCTCGGCCTGGCTCTCGATAGAAAGTTTGCACTGGTGAAGGCGGAGAATTTCTTTGGCCAGCGCCAGCCCCAGGCCACTTCCCTCTACGCCCGCGGGAACGGCTCGATAGAAACGCCGGGCCACATGAGGTAGATATTGAGCCGGGATGCCGGGCCCAGTATCGCACACCGCGCAGGCGATCCCCTCTCGGACGCGCCGCAGGGAGACCACGACCCGATCCCCGGACCGAGAATATCTGATCGCGTTGTCCAAAAGGTTGAGAAAAACCTGTTTGAGTCGGTCTGCATGGCCCAGAACGAGAGGCAAAGGAGCATCAGCTTCCAAGGAAAGGGAAATTGCCCGCTCCTCAGCCTGGGGGGCGATCTGGGTCACAGCCTCCTCTACCACGGTCAAAAGATCCACCGGTCGGCGTTCCAGCTCCATGGTGGTCTCTAGGCGTCCCAAGTCCAACACATCGTTGACCAACCGGACCATCCGGTGGGCCTCCGCCTTCAACAAACGGAGGGATTGCTGCGCGATTTCTTCGGTGATGTCGGGCAGAAGCAGGACTTCTAGGTGGGTTAGGATGGTGGCAAGGGGAGTGCGCAGCTCGTGGGAGAGATCGCTGAGCAGGAAGCGGGCGGCCTGCTCAGCCCGTTGTTGGGCGGTGACATCCAGCAAAAAGACCATATCCAGGGCGTCATAGGAGGTGACCCACCAACGTACGACTCGCTCCGAAGGAAGTGAGACGCTGCGGTAACGGCCTTCTATATCCATTGTCAGTCGTGCTGCCGCACGGTCTTCATCCAGGAGCTGGACCCAGACTGTCTCCGGCAGTTGACAAGGGGGCGGAGGCAACCCAAGCAGATGGCGGGCATAGGGATTGACAAAGGGACAAGTGCGGTCGCCTTCCAACACCAATACGCCGAAGGGAGCGCCTTCCAAGGCAGCCCATAGCCCGGCGCGCTTGCCGATCGCTTTTTGTCGAAGCCTGCGATCCAGCCATACAGCCGTCGCCACAGCAACCAGCAGAAGTAAAAGCAGCCCGAAAAGCAGCCACTTTAACGGAACAATGACCATGTATCTTGAACCATCGCGTGAACTGATGTT
>DUEQ01000463.1 GCA_011192085.1 Caldilineae bacterium | reverse complement strand
TCGTTGAAAATCGCGTCAGCGCCCGCACATCCGTTAGGCTGAGAGGGAAGCAACATTCTGATCAGACCTGACGGAGGAGGCCATGTTAACCGTGACCGATTATGACCGGATACGTCGAGCGTATCACCTGGAAGGGAAGTCCATGCGCCAGATCAGTCGAGAGCTGGGGCATGGGTACTGGACCATTCGTAAAGCCCTGGAGGCGTCGGAGCCGCCGGGGTATCAGATGAGGAAGCCCCGTGTCCGGCGCCGGTGCTGGGGCCGTATAAGGGGATGCTGGACCGGCTGCTAGAGGAGGAGCAGGGGTTGCCGCGGAAACAGCGGTACACGGGGAAGAAGCTGTTTGAACTGATTCAGGCGGCGGGGTATGCCGGTGCGGAATCGACGGTGCGGCGCTATGTGGGCGCGCAGCGGAAGCGCCAGCGACGGCCGCGAGTGTACGCGCCCCTGGCATTTGAGCCTGGGGAGGATGCGCAGGTGGATTGGGGGACGGGATGGGTGGAGTTGGCAGGGGAGCTGACGGAGGTGCAACTCTTCGTGATGCGGATGAACTACTCCCGCAAGCTCTTCGTGATGGCCTTTCCCACGCAGCGACAGGAGGCTTTTTTCGATGCGCACGTGCAGGCCTTCGCCTTTTTCGGAGGCGTGCCCAAACGCATCACCTATGACAATCTCACTACGGCGGTGAAACGGATCGTCAAGGAAGGAGGGCGGGAGGATCATGACCAGCAGGCGGGGCTGCCGCGGGCCAGGGGTTGGCGCGAAGGGATCGGGGGGCTCGATGATGACCAGGTCGGGAGCGAGAGTCTCGTCCTGCTCGGGCACAGCCAGTTGAGGCCAGGCGTCGGGCGGATGGCCTTCGGGCCGCCACCACAGGCTGTCATCCACGAAATCGAGGACGCGGCGAAACACCCAGTGCACCCAGGCGCGATGGATGCGGACGTCGGGCCTTAGGCCGCGCTGGTTGTCCAGCCATTCCTCATAGGCCGGGCGCAGGTCCGCGCGCAGCGCGGGGTCGTCCGCTTCCAGGCCCTGGGGAAAGACGTCCTTGAGGACGGACAGGGAGAGGAAGGGGCCGGAGATCTCCAGCAGGCTCAGCCATTCGGCGTGGTGTCGGGCGATAGACATGGGGGGAGGATAGAAGGTCGCATGGGGGGCGTGGGGGTGAAGTCGCACGGGGATGAATTCCCCGTGCTAGGAAACGGTGCCGGATGAAGTCCGGCTAGCCCCGCAGAGATGCTGATTTGCAGCCGGGAGAATGATCCCCCAGCGGAGGCTTGACATGAGTCATCTTACTCCTTTGGGAACGAGGAAAGTGACGGCGACGGGGAAAAGGCGGGGTTCGGGGTCGGCGTAGCGGCGACGGATGGCCTCGGTCTCCTGTTCGATTTCCTGGGGGATTTTTTGCAGACGGGGCGCGAAGCGCGTTCTGATTGCGGCTGTATTGCTCTCGTTCTGTGGGCGAAAACAGGCTAAGTTGCACCGGTTCTGGGTCGCTCAACTCCCGCTCGATGGTGCGCTGCAATTCCAGCAGGATGGCTTCGATATCCCCGGCCTCTTTCTGCGCCCGATCCGCCAGCTTCTTGCGCAGGCTGTCGGTGCGCTCCCGGCCTCGCACCTCCAACGTGCGTTGCAAGGAAGGTTCGATGTTGGGCCAAACGGCTTGCAGTCTTGCCAGGACGTCGGGCGGGGGAAGCTCATCGCCCGCGGCCCGCAAGAGGGCGCGCACTTTACCCACACTTCGGATTCTGCTAAACCGGCCCTCGCGGATTTCTCCGCCCACCTCCAGCACTTCCTCATGCAGGCGATGGCCCAGCGCGCCGGTCATGACCAGGCGGGCGTGGGCCACAACGATGGGCGTATCCGCCAGATGACCGGGAATGAGGCGGGCGGTGACGCGATGCAGACGCCCCGCGCCGCCCGTGCGCCACACCTCGGCCCGCAACAGGCGCAGGGCCCGCTGCACCAGGGGATAGTTGAGATGCGCCAGCACCACGTCATCCCGGCCCCGGGCCAGATCCGCGTCGAAGACCAGGGGGCGACGCTTGCCGGTGTAGGGATGCTCTAAGCCCGACAGGCTGTATTGCTAGCTCCCTCGCAGAGGGGGGACTTCGAACACAGGGCATGCTTTGATGCGACCGCTAGGGTTGGGCCAGAGACCGGGGGCCTGGGTCTCGCGCAAACGCGGCTGCCCCGCCAGCTCCAATCCCAACTGCACGGCATCCCTCACGTGCTCGGGCGTCAGTTGCAGGACTTCCCGAGTTTCCAGCAGTTTCTGACGCAACTTTTCGATGCGGGCGTTCAGGTTCTGCTCAAATTTGAGCATGGCCCGGGCGGGTTCCCGGGCCCGCACCGCCTCGTCTGGATTCAACACCCGGCGCTGGCCCAGCATGGCTTCGCTCACCTGTTCGGCGATCACCGGGCCCACGCTCCCCAGATCGTTGCGGATTTGCTCCACCTTTCGAATCGCCAGGGCCAGAAACTCCAGGTCCCATTCCAGGCTGCCCTCAGGGGGACGCCCATCTTTCAACGCCCGATAGGTTGCGGGCGCGAAATGGTAGATTTGGGGATTGCGGCGCTGGCCGTGGCGGTCGATGCGTCCGTTTCTTTGCTCCAGACGATTGGGATTCCAGGGGATCTCGTAATGGATGAGCTGATGGCAATGGAGCTGTAAGTCGATACCCTCGGACGCGACGTCGGTGGCGAGAAGGATGCGCACCGGGCTGATCTCGGGACTGGCCTGGAATGCCGCTTTGACTCTCTCCCGTTCTTCCTCCCTCATGCCTCCAAACAGTTTCAACGTCCGATCCCCTTCGGTCATGCCCCGGCCAGCCAGCAGTCGAAACAACCAGTTCTGCGTATCCCGGTATTCGGTGAAGATAATCACCCGGTCATGAGACCACTGGTTCCCAGGCCGGATGTGTGCATCCAGCCACTCCAGGAGCTTGCGGGCTTTGCTGTCGGCCCGGCTGGCCGCTTGTCTGGCCCAGACATGGAGCTCATCCAGCAGTTGGGCCTCCTCCGGGGTGAGGGGCGGCATGGTGCGGGCGGTGGCGCGTAAAGTCTCCTGCATCTCCTCTGAATCCAGCCGCTCCTCCCCATCCCCCGTTTCGATGGCGTCGATGAGCTCCTGCAGGTACCGCAAGCGAGCCGGTTTGGCGGGGACTGGCGTCTCAGTCGGGCCTGCGGCCAGGGCCTCCAGGGTCTGGCGATGTTGCTCCAGGGTGTGAAGGAAGGCCGCGGGCGAGGAGAACAGCCGCTTTTTCAGCAATTTCGACACGAAGTTGGTGGCTGTGCGGGCCATGGGGTCCCGGCCAGCCCGCGCTTCCCGCAAACGGGTGTAGCGCTGCAACAACGCGTGGGCATGACGCTCCGCTTCCGAATAGGCCACCTCGATGACCTGCAACTCCCGCCTGGGGAACCGGGGCGAGCCATCCCAGCGGGGAGGCAGTTCTGATTTCAATCGTCGCACCATGACCTGCTGCAAGGCTTTTTTGTCGGGCGGGATGCCGCGGGAAAGCGCTGATTATCCAACAGTTCCAGCAGGGCGGAGAAGCTCTCCACATAGCCGTTGTGAGGCGTGGCGGTCAGGAACAGCTTGTGCTCGAAGTGGGGCGCAATGGCGCGAATGGCTTTGGTGCGCAGGGAATCCACCGCATATTTCCCCCGCCCGGAGGGAGCCACATTGTGGGCCTCATCCACGATGAGCATGTCGAATTTGCGGGGATACGTGGGACGGCCATCGGGCGGAAGCAGCTCGCGAAACAGGCGCATGGGGCGGTCCCGTTTGAGATAATCGATGGAGGTGATGAGACGAGGGTAATGTCGCCAGGGATTGACGTGGATGCCCTGCTCCCGGCGCAGCCTGCGCATCAACTCGCTGTTGATGATGCGAAACTCCAGCCCGAACTTATCTCGCATCTGCTCCTGCCATTGGATTTGCAGCGCGGCAGGGCAAACGATGAGCACGGTGCGCACGCGATGGCGCAAGATCAGCTCCTGGAGGACCAACCCCGCCTCGATGGTTTTCCCCAACCCCACGTCGTCGGCGATGAGCAGGTTGACCCTGGGCATCTGCAAGGCCCGCACCAGGGGATCGAGCTGATAATCTTCGATGTCGATGCCGCTGCGGAAAGGGGCCTGGAGCGTCTGCACGTCCGCGGAGGTGACCGCACCCCATCGCACCGCGTTGAGAAATGTGTCCAGTCGGTGAGGCGGATCAAAGCCCTTGGGCGCGGGCATAGCCATGGCGTCGAAGGCTCGGGCGTTGGGCTCGATCTCCCAGATGACCTGCAGCTCCTCGCCATACCCGTCATCCTCCACCGAGCTGAGGGAAACCAGGTGATGGGGCGGGCCGTTGTTGGCAAGCAAGGCGTCCCGGCGGAGCGTGCTGCGGGCGATGTCTGTGACAACGAATCGCCGCTGCCGCACCTCCACCAACTGACCGATCTCGGGCAAAGGACGAATCAAAACGCCGCCGGATTCACCCACGCGCCTCCTCCTGAGCAAGGATTGAACTCATCACCTCTTCTCCGTGAGCAAAAACAACCTGTGGCCAATTGAAAAC
>DUEQ01000462.1 GCA_011192085.1 Caldilineae bacterium | reverse complement strand
GCCGACGACGCCACGCCCACATCGGCTGACGCCACGACCGGAGCTGCGCAGCCCCCGCCCCTCGCGGGCCTGCGCGACGAACTGGGCGATTCCACAAACACCTGGGACGAGATCACCCACGACAACAACTTCTACGAATTCACCGCCAAGAAGACCAAGGTGGCGAAGCTGGCGGAAGGGTATCCCACCGAGCCCTGGTGCGACTGCCACTTCCCAATCGCATGATGACATTCCCCATCCTGGTCCACCTGGCCGAATGCTTCTCCCAAGGCGTCCGTTTTTTGCTCACAGCGGCAAGTGGATCTTGTCCCCTGCTTGAGGCGTGAGAATCCTACCTTCGAAGCTTTCCTCGGCCTCGCGCCGCCAAATCTCGGGATCGCCCGCCAGACGATGCACCAACGCCAGGGCTTTCACGCCCGCCTGCGCGGCGACGCGGCCCGCTTCGCGGGCCGTCGAATGCACGCCTCCCGTCTTCTGCCCCAGGCTCTCAGCCGCGGTGGCCTCGTGGATGAGCAAATCCGCGCCCCGGGCCAGATCCACCACCCCTTGGCTGGGACGGGTATCGCCTGAATAGACGATGCTGAACCTGGGCGTCGTATCGGTGGCCGCGAAATCGAACCGGGCGGCGTAGGCGGGGATGTTTGGAGTATGATCCGTCCTCGCCAAAGTGATGCTGATGTCATCCGCCACAGGCAAGGGCTCGCTCTTCCCCTCTTCCAAAAAGAGAAAAGCCAGCTCATCCGCCACTTTGGGCAGATAGTCGGGATAGACCACTTCCATCAACATAAACCAGGCTTCAAGCACAGGTTGCGCGGCCATAAGATAGCGCATGCGGTGATAGAAAAGGAAGATAGGGCTGCCCAAGATGTGGTCGCCATGCTGGTGGCTAAAGTAGATGTGGGTGATCTGGTGGGGCGAGACGCCTATGCGGTCCAGTTGCATCATCACCGCGGGCCCGGCATCGAGCAGGATGCGGTGCGGGCCATGCTGGATGAGCAAGGCCGTGTGATCGCCGGGATGATCGGGCATGATGGCCCCGGCGCCGAGAAAAATCAGTTCGGTCATGAGCTTTAGGGTGATATGAAAAAGGTGCGACGCCCTTGCGAAGTGCGTCGCACCTTGATTGCTAGAGCTGCTCAAGCAGGCCCGTGCGACGATTGAACTCGTTGATCAGCGCGTCCAACTCCTCCACATGTCCATGGATGCTGCCCCAATAGTCCTCGTAATCGTACCATTGGGCCTGGATCTCCTCGTAAGTCTTGCCCTGCTGCTCGACCCAGGTGTAATACTTGAGGTTGTGGATGCGCTTGCGGTCATCGTGGCGGGTCTCCAACATATGATCGATATCGATGCCTTCCAACCACTGCGCCCAGGCTGCGATGGCGTCCGCGCGGGTGAACTCGCCCCGCTCTTCCCGCAGCTCGCGAATGCGACTCTGGTACATCTCCATGGAGTCGGTGGCCACGGTGAGGATGATATCGTGCTCGCCCAGTTCGTAGTACTTGGCGAATTTGATGGCGGAGATCATGTTGGCGATGCTGGAGATGCCCAACAGGTCCAACTTATTCACGAAGTCTTCGGGCACGCCCTTCTCCACCAGATACTTTTTGCCCTCGGGCTCGTTGAACAACCGCATCAGCGACATGGTGGCTTCATCATCCACAGCCATGACCATATCTGTGTTGCGCACGTTGTGAATCCAGGGCACGTGTTTGTCGCCAATGCCTTCGATACGATGCTCGCCAAAACCGTTCTCCAGCAGCGTGGGGCATTGCAGGGCCTCGCTGGCCGCGATCTTGCTGGTCGGGAACTGCGCCTTCATGTAATCGCCACTGGCGATGGTGCCCGCGGAGCCGGTGGTGAGGACGACGCCGCGATACTTGTCCAGGGGCCCCATCTCCTGCTCCAGCACTTCGACCATGGCCGGACCGGTGATCTCGTAATGCCACAGGTAGTTGCCGAACTCATCGAACTGGTTGAAGATGACCAGGGGTTCGCCCGACGCCCGTAATTCGTTGCACTTGTCGAAGATCTCCTTCACGTTGCTTTCCGTGCCCGGCGTGGCGATGATCTCCCCCGCCACCGACTCCAACCACTCGAATCGCTCGCGGCTCATGCCCTCGGGCAGGATGGCCACCGATTCGCAGCCCAGCAGGTTGGAGTCGTACGCGCCGCCGCGGCAATAATTGCCCGTGGAGGGCCAGACCGCCTTGTGATAGGTGGGATCAAACTGGCCTGTGGTGAGACGGGGCACAAGACAACCGAAAGCCGCGCCCACTTTGTGTGCGCCCGTGGGAAACCACTTGCCGATGAGGGTAATAATGCGGGCCTCTACGCCCGTCAGCTCCTTGGGATACGCCATGTAGTTGACGCCGTTGAAGCCGCCGCCAAAGGACGTGGGCTCGTTCTTCCAGGTGATGCGGAAGAGATTGAGGGGATTCAGGTCCCACAGGCCCACATGCATCAGCCTTTCCTTAATCTTGTCGGGAATCAGCTCGGGGTGACGCTGTTGTTGGAAGGTAGGGATGATGATATTGCGTTCTCGCGCCCGCTGAATGGCATGTTCCAGCCAGCTTTCATTGTGAATCGTGAGGTCAATCAGGTTGTATTTCGACATGGTAAATCCTTATGCAAAACAGCGTTGCTTTTTGAACAGGCGACACGGGCCATAGCCCGCCGATACCGCTGAAAGGAGGATGGACGATAGACGACGGACAACGCGTTGTCGCCTGACGGCCATCGTTTATCGTCTATTTTCGAACTAGATCAAAGTCAATCGCCCAACGCCCGGCGCACAGCTTCCAGCGCGGGACGGATGCGGTAGGGCTCGGCGCCCGTCATGGTCGCGGCCTTCATGGCGCTGGCGACATCCTTCAGGCCGCTGCCCGTGTTGATGACCACGATGCGATTCTCGGGCGAGACTAGACCCGTCGCCGCCGCCTTGCGCAGGCCTGCATACGCGGCCGCGCCCGCAGGCTCCGCGAACACGCCCGTCTTCTGAGCCAGCTCCGGAATGGCGGTCAGGATCTCCTCGTCGCTGACCGTGATGAACGCACCCTGGCTTTCTCGCACCGCGCGCATGGCCTTCAGCCGATCGCGAGGCAGCCCCGCGCTGATGCTATCAGCTACGGTGTGGGCTTCGATGGGAGGCTTTGTGAGCACATCCTCGCCCTTCTCCCAGGCTTCAGCCATGTAATTACTGCCCTCAGCCTGGACGCCGATGATACGGGGCATGTGATCAATCCAGCCCAGCTGCAACAAGTCATACAGGCCCTTGTACACGCCACCGATGATGCAACCGTCGCCCACGCTGACGAAGATGACATCGGGCGCGTCCCAACCGAGCTGTTCGCACATCTCGTAACTGACGGTCTTCTTGCCTTCAGACATGTAGGGATTGTAACCGGTGTTGCGGTTGTACCACCCAAACGCGTCCGCAGCCTCCAGACACAGGTCGAACGCGTCGTCGTATGTGCCATCCACCAGCATGACCGTGGATCCGAAGGTGAGAAGCTGGGCGATCTTGGCCTGCGGCGCGCTGGCCGGTACGAAGATAACATTAGGCTGGTCGATGCTCGCGGCCAGACCTGCGAGCGCGGCCGCGGCGTTGCCCGTGCTGGCCGTGGTGATGATCTCAGCCCCAGCCTCTTGGGCTTTCACGATGGCGATGGCGCTGGCCCGGTCCTTAAAGGACGCGGTGGGCTGCCGACCGTCATCCTTGACCCACACATGCTTCAGCCCCAGGCCCGCGGCCAGCCGCGGCGCGTCGTAAAGGGGCGTGCCCCCCACGGTCAGGGGCGGGACCGGGGCGTCGGGCTCCACGGGCAGCAGGGGCTTGTAGCGCCAGATAGTGGGGTCCTGGTTTTCGGTCAGGCTTTCGGGACGGATGCGCCGGGCGATGACCTCGTAGTCATACACCACATCCAGGATGCCCTCATGGCCGTGGTCGGGGCAGACGTACGTCACCTCATCTGGTTGATACGTCTTGCCGCAGATCATGCATTGGAGATGTGTGATATGATCCATGATTATCCAGGCAGGATATGGGTTCCGGCCTCCCCGCGCAGCGCTTGGGCCAGATGGGGCGGATCGGTAATGATGGCCCGCTTACCGCCATGCTCTAGGAAATCGATACAGGCCTCCACCTTGGGCTTCATGCTGCCCGGCGCGAAATGGCCTTCGGCCATGTACTGCTTCGCCTCCGAGACCGTCATCCTGTCCAGCCACTGCTGATTGGGCTTGTTGAAGTTGATGGCCACCCTGGATACGGCGGTGGAGATAATCAGGATATCAGCTTGGATATTTCGAGCCAGCAGGGCGCTGGCCCGATCCTTGTCGATGACCGCGGGCGGCGCGGGCTCCAGCAGCCCTTCGTCATTCCGAACCACGGGAATGCCCCCTCCGCCAACCGCGATCACGATCCAGCCCTCGTTCACCGACGATTTGATGGCGTTCACCTCGATGATTTCCAGAGGCTTGGGGCTGGCAATGACCCGTCGATAACCTCGTCCCGCATCCTCGATCACCTTCCATCCCATCGTCTCGAACACTTTGGCTTCCTCCGCGGTCATGAAGCCGCCGATAGGCTTGGTGGGATTCTGAAACGCGGGGTCATTTTTGTCTACCAGCACCTGCGTGACGATGGTGATAGCCCGGCGATAGAGCCCCCGACGCTGAAACTCATTGTCCATCGATTGTTGGATCATGTAGCCGATGGAGCCCTGGGTGTCCGCGCCGATGAGGTCCAGGGTGACGGGATGGACTTCGGGCATGGCCAGTTCGGCCCGGCGCAGGATGAAGCCCACTTGCGGACCATTGCCATGAGTGATGATGGTATCCCAACCAGCCTGAACGAGCTCAACAATGTGTTTGCTGGTCTCGTGTACGGCCTGCCATTGATATTCGACCTGTTTATGTTGCTTATCCGGAATGAGGGAGTTGCCACCGATGGCGATGACAGCGGTGCCGATGCGTTCAGTCATGGATATCGTACTCCTGATTTAGCGTCATTATCGGGATGAAAATACGTAACAAAGGATGCGTTGGCTTGAGGGATGGCCGAAATGCTACCAGCCCCCGCCCATGGTCAGGGCCATGACAGCCTTTTGGGCATGGAGACGGTTCTCCGCCTCGTCGAAGACCACGCTCTTGGGGCCATCCAACACGCTACTAGCCACCTCGATATCACGATCTGCGGGCAAGGGATGCATGTAAATAGCATCGGGCTTGGTCATGGCCATGCGACGATCATCCACCATCCATTCCTTGTACTGCTCGATGAGCCTCTTGCTCTCTTCAGGATCGGAAGTGGTCACCAGCGGCCCCCAGCTCTTGGCATAGATCACGTCACTATTCTGGAAGCCGGCCTCGAAATCATCCATGTACTCGAAGCTGCCGCCCGCCATCTTCGCATTCTCCTTGGCCTGATCCACGATGAATTGGGGAAGATCGAACTTGGGGGGATGCACCAGCCGCACGTTCATGCCGTAGCGGGTCATGAGCAGGATAAGGCTGGCAGGGACGCTGAGGGGTTTTTGGTAGCTGGAGGCGTAAGCCCAGCTCACGGTGATGGTCTTGCCGCGCGGATCGCCCTTCTTCTCGATAATGGTCATCAAATCGGCCAGGACTTGATGAGGATGGTAGTATTCGCACTGCATGTTGAGCACAGGCACGCGACTAGCTTCAGCCACCTGGCGGATGTACTTGTTGCCCTGACCCCAGGTCACCTCACGAATGGCGATGCCGTCATAATAGCGTCCGAAGATTTCACCAATCTCTTTGGCTGTATCGCCATGTTTGATTTGGGTGGTGCGACTGTCGATGAATGCGGCGTGGCCGCCTAATTGGGCCATGCCTGCTTCGAAAGAGCCGCGGGTGCGCGTCGAGCTGAAGAAAAACATCATCGCCAACACCTTATCCCGCAGATAGGCGTGGGGAATGCCCAACGCCCGTTTCTTCTTTAGATCGAACGCCACCTCGAGCACGGTGTCCAGTTGATCCTTGGTCCATTCTTG
>DUEQ01000461.1 GCA_011192085.1 Caldilineae bacterium | reverse complement strand
GACGACCATTTACAACCTTTCCATCGCAGCGAAAGCCACCCTGAACATGCACTCTCTGAACAACGAGGGAGGCGAAGGCAATCAGATCCAGACCCGCATCGTCACCGTTGTGGATAGCGAAGGACGCCTACACAGCGTCAACGCCATCAGCGGCGACATGCTCAAACACATCCAGGCGGAGCATCTCTACTACCTCGCCCGCGGGGACGCCGACCTTCCCCTGTGCAAAGCCTGCGCCATCTTCGACGCCAACCGCATGTCCGCAGATCCCGACTTCCAACAATTTTTGAAAGGTAAGCCCACGCCTGTACAGGTAGTCAATAAGTTGCTGACCTGCACCCTGGACGACATCGAAGGCAATCTGGTCACCCAGGGCAACCAGTCGGTGCCTCGCAAAAGCGTGGTGGAATTTGGCTGGGCCATCGGCATCCCCGAGAGCGTCAGCACGGAGCAGTACTTCCATGTGAAGTACGATCCCGATCGGCGGGAGATCCCCACAGAAAAGGCGGAGCGCTCGGGCAACCTGGGCCAGGCCATCTTCCATCGCCCGGCCAGCAGCGGCCAGTATGCCATTATCGCCTCGGTGGAGGCCTCTCGCATCGGCTTCAATGACATCAATCAGAGCTATGCGGAGGGCGTGAATCGAGAAAAGCGGTTGAAGGCGCTCCTGGAAAGCTTGCTCTATACCTTCGTGCAGCCTGCTGGGGCCATGCGCAATACCCAAAATCCGCATATCGTGGATGTCTCCGGCGCTGTTTCATATACGACGGCCCCCGCGCCCGCGCCCCTTGTCAGTCCACTCAATGGCGCGTTTGTCGAGGAAATGGAGCGGGTGGCCGAGGCCATGAACGCGCTGCATGAGAATCGCATCCACGTGCTGCCTTTCGATTCCCTGGCCGAATTCGCCCAGATCATGCAATCCCTCATCGCCGACGCCCAGCCCTACACCTTCACCCAGTGAGGTGGGCCATGTGGACCATTGTCAGCTATCAACCGGTGAGTTTGATATCCCTCAAGCTCTCCACGGCCACGTCCACAGGAGGCAAATCTCTGCTCCTGCCCACGCCCTTCGCGTTCAAGATGGCATTGTTGGATGTCATCTTGCGGACGTTGGGCGTGGAGGAAGGACGACAACTGTGGCCCGTGGTGCGGGATGCGCGCATCGCCCTGCGCGGGCCACAGCACATCGCGGTCACCAACACCTTCACGAAAATTCTCCGGCCTATCAAGGGTAAGCCCAGCCCAGATCCTGACACCGGCTTGATTCGCCCCTTGCTAAACACCATCGGTTTTCGAGAATACGTGCAGTGGCAGGGTTCTCTGCAAGTAGCATTTCAACCAGGAGATGCTATGGCAGAAGGCTGGCCACGCTGGTTGAGCATGATCACCTATCTAGGCAAACGTGGTGGCTTCATTCAGGCGGAGAAGGTTGCCCAGGCCGATGAGCTCCCTTCCGGATTCACCCTCTTGAAACCCCTGCAGGATCGTTTTCCCACGGAAGGGATTTTGCAAGTGATGGATGATTG
>DUEQ01000460.1 GCA_011192085.1 Caldilineae bacterium | reverse complement strand
GGGAGGGTTTGTCAAGGTTGTCAGGGAATGAGCCAAATGGGCAGATACAGGGAATCGAGTTCTCGAAGGACGTAGTGGATGCGTAGCTTGGGTCCCAGATAGGGAGTCTCGTGCGCGTCGAAGATGGCGAATTGCGCGGGGGGCTGGATATGGGTTGAGCGCACGCCCACGCCGAATGCACCGGCCTCGCCATCCACCCACATCTGCACCAGATCCGTCACGTCAAAGGTCAGCCATGTCAGAGATTGGGGGTCCTGTCGCCCCATGCCATATCCCTTTCCCCACAGGTTCTGACCACTGTCAAAGGTGATGTCTGTTTCCTGCCAGTCATGCACCAGGGCGTAGGCGCGCAGGTTGGCAGGCGCGTCTGTAGCGTCTTCTTGCAGATGCAGCGCCAGTTCGGCGCTGAGGATATCCGCGTTGAAAGGCAGGCTGACCATGGGAAAGCCCCCCACCAGCGCCTGAAGTTCGCCCGCGCTCAGGCTGTATCCCGCTTGCAATTCGGCGGTCTGCCCGAAATTGGCGTCCGGTTCACTTTGTTTGAGATAGGCGTCCTTGCCCGCGCCCAGCTCGATGAAGAAGCCCGGGGGCAGGGGCGTGGCGGTGGGTGTAGGCGTGGCGGTGGGAGAGGCCGTGGGCGAAGGCATAGGCGTGGGCGTAGGCGTGAGTGTGGCGGTAGGCGACGGGGTCTGGGTCGAGATGGCAGTGGGCGTAGGGGTCTTGTTGGCGTCTTCGCCTGTGCTGATGCGGGCCCGGATCATGAGATGGCCCACCTGTTCTGGCTGCGGCCAATAGCGATAATGCTCCACCCAGTCGCTGAAATTCTCGCCATAGTAATTGAAGTAGGCGGGGATGTCGACGCCATCATCCAACCCCACCAGGGGAGGCGTGGCCCAGGGAAAATCATTCGACTTGATGGTGACGATCAGAGCGGGGTCATCGTAAGGATAGATAAAATCGAAGGGGATCTCGTACCAACCAGCTTCGGTGAGCGAGAGTGTGATATTTCGGGAGATCAGAACCGTATCGGAGCCGCTTCCGGGCTGGAGGCCTGACGGACGTTCCAGCCGCGCCAGCAGGGGAAAGCGGGCATTGCCGCCCTCCTGGGGCGCCAGATAGACCCATACGCTGTCCACCCTAATGGGACGCTCCGCCCCGCCGAATTCAAGGCGTACCGCCAGGGTGCGACTGCCTTTGAATTCATCATAGCCCCGCGCCATCACGCCGCTGTCGTTAGCCAGTTCCAGCGAATCGGTTGGGGCCGCCCATAGCGCCTGACGAGAGAACGCGGCAATGAGAACGAGAAGGATGGGAGGGATGGCCAAGAGGAGGGATCGCTTGTTCAT
>DUEQ01000046.1 GCA_011192085.1 Caldilineae bacterium | reverse complement strand
TTTCGCGGGGAAAGGGTGATGATGCCCCAAGATGTAGGGGGAGATATCGGAGGACAGAGGATGGAGGTCTGAAGAAGCTCAACCGAGTCTCCAATCCCCAATCTTCCGTCTCCACAACCTACCTTCGGGCGTCGTCCCCAGGCTTTTGCGCGATGGCAATGACGCTGGTGCCCCACGGCAAGCGCCAGCGCTTGAGCATGGCGACTTCGACCTTGCCCAAGCCTTCCAAGATCGCATTCAGCCAGGGCGGCGCGGGTTCCATCTCCACCTGATATGCGTCGTCGTCGAAGTGAGGCGAGGCCATGTCGGGCTCTTTGCCCAACCAGCGGCGCAGCAGGATCACACCCGCGCCCAGGGGAAAGACGATGAAATTGTTGTAGCCGCAGTAGGGAACCTGCCAGCCCGCGGCCTCCAGCTTTTGCCTCAGCTCGGGCGCGGTGTAGCGCCGTTCGTGCAGGTTAATGACGTCGTTGTGGCTCCACAGCCACATGAACGCGGGCACAGTCACGATCATGGTCCCGCCCGGTTTCGTCACCCGGAAGGTTTCGCTGAACACGGCCCGTTCATCCTTGATGTGCTCCACCGTATCCAGCAGGGCGACGATATCGAAATACGCGTCCGCGAAGGGCATATTCGTGGCGTCCCCCTGGCGCACATCCCAACCTCGCTCATGGGCCACGGGGATGGGCTTGGGATTGTACTCCAGCCCGATGATCTCATCGCCATATTGGGCGAGATTGTGCATCATATTGCCAGCGCCCGCGCCCACATCGAGGACGCGGCGGCCGCGTTTGCCGGGCCCGGCGTATTTATCCAGCAGGGCGAGGATGGCCCGCGTGCGGGACGCGAACCACCAGTGTTTATCCTCGTCGATCTGCACGAGCATGGGCGTGCTTTCGGTCATGCGTCTTTCAGCTCCTTTGCGTAAAGTTTTTTCCCTGAAGTTTCGGTGATCCCGCGTCGGGTGTCAAGTTGGCGGGGCATGGCAGACGTCGCGGGCGGGGAGAGATTGGGGGCTGGAGAGCAGAGACTGGAGATTCAGTTGAGATTCTTCAGACCTCCGCTCTCCGACCTCTGACCGCTGTCCTCCGGCGGCTTCTCCGGCCGGGCCATGACCGTGCGATGCTGCAACACCCGCACCTGGCCCGGTCGCCCGCTCCTGATCTTGCGCAGATGTTTGCGGCGGGTGACGATGACCGGGACGTTAGCATCGCGGCGGGCCTGGGATCGCCAGGCCGCCCATCCCGCGGCCCGTAGGATGACCTCTTCGGGCACATCCCCTCCCTCTGCTCGGATGACCACATGGGAGCCGGGGACGCCCTGCGCGTGCAGCCAGATATCCTCGGGCCCAGCAATCTTCCAGGTGACCCGTTCATTCTGCACTGCGTTGCGCCCGATGATGACCTCGCACCCCTCGGGCGTGGTCACCCGGATGGGGTGAGCGCGGGGCAGGCGGGAGCGCTTGCCTTTGGGCTCGGTCACCAGGCCCGAATCCAGCAACGTCGCCCGGATCTCCTCCAGTTGGGGGGCGTTGTCGGCCAGACCGGCGTCGCTGGCCAGTTGTTCCAACCAGGCCAGGTCCCGGTCCGCCTGGGCCAGGAGCTGGGGCACGTTCTCGGCCGCGCGTTTGGCCTTGCGATAGCGGGCGAAGTAAGCCTGTGCGTTCTCGCTGGGGCTCAGGGTCGGGTCCAGAGGGATGCGCAGGATTTCCTCGCCCGTCTCCGCCAGCAGCTCCGCATCGCCCGGCCGGATCTTCCAGGCATAGGCGAGGATCCACTCGCCATAGCTCCGCAGCCGGGCCACGTCCTCCTCTCCCACAGCCTGATCGCCCAAACTGGCGCGGCGGGCCAGCAGCTTCTTCCGAGCCTCGTCGATGAGGGCCATCACCTGTCTGCGCCGGCCCGCATAACTGTCCGCGCCAAGCATGGCCCCGTAGTAGATCTGCGCGGCCTCGCTGATGCTGGCCTCGTAGCGCAGGCGACCGAGATGCGTCAGCGCGTAAGGAGCGAAGGCCACAGGTCGGTCTTCTTCGTCCAGGGCGATGGTGGGGGCCCAACCGCCCTGCTGGGGCAGCGACCGAAACCAGTCCAGGGCGGTCATTAGGCTCTCTGGACTCAGGTTGGGATGCGTCACGTCGGCCTGGGCGTCGCCCGTGGCTCGATGCACCAACTCCCGCGCGGCCAGAGGGCCGAGGCCGGCCAGGGAGCCCGCCAGCGCCTTCCACAGGGGGACGCCCGCAGGCGTCTGATGCAGCAGCCGGGCCGCATCCTCCTCCCGTACGATGTCCAGGGGGAGCTTGCCCCGCTGGGGCGGAGGCGGTTGATAGGGATGGCCGGGCCGCACGATGCGACGGGCCCGTTCGTTGGGCTCGAAATGCCGCAGCGACGCCAACACATCGCCCTGGCCATCATTCAGCGCGAGATTGCTCCAGCGCCCCATCACCTCTGCCGCCAGCGTCGCGACTCCATACGCGGGATGGCGAAAGACGTGATAGAGCAGCCGCTCCCATCCCGGCTGGATGATTCGCGCTAAACGCGCGCCGCGCAGGCGTTTGCGGGCCAGGAGCAGAAAGGGAGAGTCCTTCTCCACCCCGCGTCGGGCTCGCTCCGCCAGCAGATGGACGCGCGGGGCCCGCACATCCGCGCTCAACAGCAGCCAGCGCCGCTGTCCATCCCGAAAAATCTCCAGGGCCAGGCTGGATGCGTCGGGCTGCAACACAGTCTGCACCCGACCGCCTGTCAGGGTCTCCTCCAGCTCGCGGCGCACCGCAGCCAGGGTGATGGCGTCCATATGGGCATTGTACCACAGCCTGTACATGCCAAGGCATCCGAGTTCAATCCACGCAAATGTGCTGAACCACGTGGGCAGCCGCGCCCGTTTGCAGGTCGCAGGTGGCAAGTTGTTTGGGTCAGGATCTCCTGCGACCTGCAACTGGCCGCCCGCGACTCAATGGTTCCCATCTCTCGTGATTTGCTTATCACAACCCGAAACGATTGCATTCCTGTCCGATGCCGGGTACAATCCGTATCATGGTCAAAAAGAAGCCCAAAAAGCATCTTGTGCTTAGATTGCTGGAAGGAAAACACATTCCACACACCACGCGCACCTACGACCCCGACATCTTCGTCACCGCGCCCGAGGTGGCCGAGGGCATCGACATGCCCGCGCGTCAGGTGTTCAAGACCCTGGTCACCCTGCCCGACAAAGGCAAGCCCACGCTGGCCGTGCTGCCCGCGGATGCAGCGTTGGATTTGAAAGCGCTGGCCCGGGCCGTGGGCGCGAAAAAAGCCCGTATGGCTCCTCTGGCCGATGCGGAGCGGATGACTGGGCTGAAGAAGGGCGGCATCAGCGCTCTGGCCCTCATCAACAAAGGCTTTCACGTGGTGCTGGATGAAAGCGCCCGGGAGCTCGACCGGATCGCCATGAGCGCGGGCGTGCGGGGCATGCAGGTCGTCCTCGCCCCCGACGACTTCATCCAACTCACTCGCGCCCGCATCGCGCCCATCGCCCGCTATGAGTGAATAAAGGCCCCCCTCCAACCTCCCCCAGAGCGCAGCTCGGGGGAGGCCATGCTGGTTTGCAAGAGATCTTTGCGAAACAAGTGGCTCCCTCCCCAGAAAACGCGCGTAGCGAGTTTCAGGGGAGGGTCGGGGAGGGGCAAATGGGGAGTGCAGGTGGAAACGTCCATCTTGTCCTCTCAAACCTCAAGTTTAGAATTACTGAACCACCACCCCCACACTTACACCCTGACACGCAAGCACTACCACACACTCATGACCTCTACCCAACGCATCCTCATCCTCATCGCCCTCATCGCGGCCTGGGCCGCGACCTTGGGCAGCCTCTACTTCAGCGAAATCCTCAATTTCATTCCTTGCAGCCTGTGCTGGTATCAGCGCATCCTCATGTACCCTCTGGCCGTCATCCTGCTGGTGGGTTTGATCCGTCGGGATGAGGGCATTTTCTACTATGTGTTGCCCTTCTCCGTTATCGGCGTCATCCTTTCCACCTACCACTACCTGCTCCAGAAGACAGATATTTTCACCAGCAGCGCGGTTTGCGACACGGGGATACCCTGCACCACCACCTGGATCAATCTTCTTGGCTTCATCACCATCCCTTTCCTAGCCCTGATCGCCTTCCTCATCATCTCAGTCATGGGAGCTCTGTTCTTCCTCGACGAGAGCGAGTTGGAAGGGTGACGAAGGAGATTCGCTATGTCTGACGAACACGCCTCCACCCCGCCAGCCGAAACGTCTGCGTCCCCTGGCGATGCTGATGTCATCGTGGGGCCGGTCAATGCCGCTTTCAACCCGCTGGCGCCGGAAGACATCATGCCCGCCGAACCGCCCTCTGAGGAGACGCCTCCCCAGGAGGCGCAGCCGGGTGATGAGGGCGCGTCGCCCCCGCCGCTGCAACCCGCACCCCGCGCCCAGTCCATCCTGTGGGGATGTCTGCGAGATATTCTGCTGGTGCTGGCGGCCGTGATCCTAGCCTCGGCGTTTATTTTCGCCATCCTCTACAGCATCAACGGCACCCTCTTGCTCAACGATCGAGAGAAGACGACGCAACTGACCCTGGAACAGGCTCGGCTGGAGGAGCAGATCGCGGACCTTCAGGCGAAGCTTTCGGCCCAAGAAGGCGCGATCCGGGCCGTGGATGATCGGCTCAACGCGCTTCAAGCCCAATCCGATGCGATCGAGCAGGCGGCCGAGGTCGCCCGCCAGCGGGTTGGGGAGCTCGAAGCCGCCCAACAGCGGGTCGAGGAGGATGTGGTCGCGCTGGATGAGCGGATGGCGGGCCTGGAAGGGGAGGTCCAGGGCATCCAGGAAGACATCGCTGACTTCGAAAGGGTGGCGGAACGCTTCACTCATTTTGTCGAAGGATTGACGCGTTTGATTGCCGAAGTGGTCGGCGAAGGGCCCCAATCGCAAGTCGAGACCACACCCGAACCTACAACCCCCGTCCCCGAGACGACCTCCACCATCACTTCGACCTTGTCCCTTACTCAAACGGTGACCATCACGCTCACCGCGACCATCACCCCCACCTTATCAGTGACTCCCACGCCTGAATCCCGGGCTTTACGGCTCTTTCCGCCCACCGCGCCCCTGCCCGCGCCCGCATTCGATCGCGGGGTCATCTACGGCTTGGTGTGGCGCGACGCGGACGCCAACGGTCAGCCTGACGCGGGGGAGAAACCCATCGCTGGCGCTTTCGTGACACTGAAGAGCGCCAGCGGTCGCCAGTTGCTCCACATGGTCACGGGCGTGGATGGACGCTACACGTTTATCAACGTCCCGCCCAACGCATATCAAGTCGTCCTCCATCCAACCCCAGACCAGTCTCCCACCACCGAGATGGAATTCATGGTGAGGGTCGAGGGCGGCGACCGCATTGAAGTCAACTTTGGAATCCGGTAGACCTATGCCTGCACTCACCTTTGATATCGGACCCGGAGCACGAAAGACGCCGCCATCCGCCTGGGCTGTGCGGTTATCACCCCCACCTCGCGTCATCGCATCCAGCGCTACCTCGCCGATCCCAGCGGCTGCCATGTCGATGAGGCCTCCCACCTGCAGAATTGGGCGACATCTCGCCGATGCCGATGGGAGGACGATAGATGGTCTCGGGGGAAGGGGCATGTGGCGACCCGACGGATCTCGGATCCGCCAGGAGGCGTTTCGAGCGCGGAGCTGATCCGGTGGGGCCTGTCTGCTATTCTCGAATCTGTGCGCGCAGCTTGACGCGTCTCGCGATCACCGTCTGGCGGTTTGCATAAATTTGCATAGATTCGAAATATCCGGTATCATAAATTCA
>DUEQ01000459.1 GCA_011192085.1 Caldilineae bacterium | reverse complement strand
CATAGCCTGTGTTCCATTCACCTTCTTTCGGAGGTTCTTATGAACAAACCCATGCAATTCGATCTGGTCGACGCGCTGTTGGAGCTGGTGCGCAAGGCGGCGACCGTGCTGCCCGAGGACATGGTGCAGGCGTTGGAGCGGGGACGAGCCCAAGAAGAGCCAGGCTCTGCGGCTGAACAGGCCCTGGCCGCCATTCTCAAGAATGTGGCAATGGCGCGCGAGAAAAGCACGCCCATCTGCCAGGACACGGGCGCGCCCATCTTCGAAGTGCATCACCACTTCGGCGTCTCCACCCGCATGCTGACTCAGCAGATCCACGAGGCTGTGGCCCAGGCCACCGCCAAAGCCTATCTGCGCCCCAACGCTGTGGACAGCCTCACAGGCAAGAACAGCGGCAACAATCTGGGCATCGACTTCCCCACCATCCACTTCCACGAATGGGATGAAGACCGCATCTTCATCACCTTGCAGCTCAAGGGCGGCGGCAGCGAGAATGTCTCCACCCAATACAAGCTGCCCGACGCCCGTCTGGGCGCAGGCCGTGACCTGGAAGGCGTGCGGAGGGTGGTGCTGGACGCGGTGCTACAGGCCCAGGGCAAAGGGTGCGCGCCCGGGGTCTTAGGCGTAGCCATCGGCGGTGATCGAGGCACAGGCTACATCGTGGCCAAAAAACAACTCTTGCGCAAGATCGACGACATGAACCTCAACCCCGATCTGGCCGCCCTGGAAGCGCGTATCCTTGAGGAAGCCAATGAATTGGGCATCGGGCCCATGGGCTTTGGCGGCAAGACCACCGTATTGGGCGTCAAGATCGGCGTGGCCCATCGCCTGCCCGCCAGCTTCTTCGTCTCCATCGCCTATATGTGCTGGGCCAACCGCCGCGCCGAAATGAATGTTTCCCTACAAGATGGCCAAGTTACGGAGGTGAGCTATGCATAGATTAACAGTCCCCATCCCCGACGAAGCGATCCGCGCATTGCACGTGGGCGATACCGTGTATCTCAACGGCGTCATCGTCACCGGCCGCGATGCCGCGCACAAATACATGATCGAGCACTTCATCCGCAACAAGCCCACCGATCCCGCCGACATCGAGCTCCACGAGAAGCTGAAGGAACTGCTCAACGGCGGCGTCATCTACCATTGCGGGCCCGTGGTCAAGAAACAAGAAGATGGCTCCTGGACCTTCGTGGCGGCTGGGCCCACCACCAGCATCCGGGAAGAGGTGTACGAGGCCGACGTCATCAAACACTTCAACCTAAAGGGCGTCATCGGCAAGGGTGGCATGGGCAAACGCACCCTCCAGGCTTGCATGGACCAGCCCGCGGTCTACTTCCACGCCATCGGCGGCGCGGCCACCCTCATCGCCCAATCGGTGAAGGAAGTCATCGACGTATTCAAATTGGACTTCGGCGTGCCCGAAGCCATGTGGGTGATCCGGGTGGAGGATTTCCCCGTGGTCGTCACCATGGACAGCCACGGCCAGAGTATCCATGACAACGTGCAGAAAGCATCGGAGGCGCGCTTCAAGCAACTGATCCGATAATTCCGCTGCTGAGACCCCGGGAATGGTCATCCCTCCGGGGTCTCAGCATTGGCGCCCTTGAAAAAGATCGTAAGCATCAGGTCCAGGGCTTGCATAGGATCGCCCATCTCCTTGCGGTGGGAAGGGTAGAAATAGGGATACATCATGCCCAGCAGAATCCAGGTGGCGCGACGGGCGTCCATGGGGCGCAATTCGCCCGCGTCAATGCCCTCCTGAAGGATGGCCTGGATCTGGAAAGTGAATTTCTGGTGATAGAGCTGGCGGAAGGACGCTCGGGCTTCGGGACTGAGATGATCAATCTCTTGGCTTGCTAGGCGGATAATGGCCTGTTGTTCAGGAGTGCGGGCGAAGATGTCTCGAAAAATTCGCTCGATCTTGTCGCGAGCAGTGACGCCCGCAGCCCGGGCCTGCTGAATGATCTTCTCGATCTCCAACAGATTCGCCGTAAGAATGGCCAGAAACAGACTTTCCTTATCACGAAAATGATAATACAACCCGGCCTTGGACACACCCACGCGTTCCGCCAGTTGGCGCATGGATAGGCCCACGTAACCTTCTTCGACGAACAGCCGCGTGGCTTCTGCCAGGATGTGATCTCGGGTGGCGTGCGCTGTCATCGTGCGCTCAGGAAAGGCGACACGGGCGATAGCCCGCGGATACCGATGAAAATGAGAACGCAGATACCGCAGATGCTCCGCTTGCCTGAGGTCCGAAGTCCGAGGTCAGGACAGCTATCTTCCGATCTCTGACCTCAGACTTTTCTGCGTTCATCTGCGTCCCACCATCTTATTTTCAGAACAGCCAGGGGCGGCCATAGCCAGGCATGACGGGCCAGGGAATCGACGCCAGCATCAGCAGGAAAGCGACGCCATAAAAGAGGAACATGCGCTTGTACTTCCCCTCAGGCGCGGCCTTCTTCACGAAATAGGCCCCCGCGTGCGCCAGGAGGATGGCAAGCGCCATCATCACGCTGTGCTCCATGAGGAAGAAGCGACTGGCCGGATTGCCAGACACATGCCCGAACCCGCCCTGGCGGGAGAAAAAAATGCCGTAAAGGACGAGCCCCAACAAGAGCTGGATATCCAACAGGATGAGAAAATATCGGCCCAATTGGCCCGCGCGCTCGCGCCATGCGCGCCCGTTAAACCAACCCCGGCCTGCGATGAACAGCACATAGATGCCGAGGAAGAGAATGAGCCAACGATTGATGCTGTGCAATTCGACGAGGATAGTGTGCAAAGCGTCCATGGAAACCTCCTTGAAATGGTGTGGGACGTGTAAGAGGACCGCCTAGTTTCCAGGCTGCATTTCGTGCCGCCGCGCTGTCTCCTGCTCCGACTGCTGACTCTTCAACCCTAGCGCCAACAAGGTGATGAGCGCGGCGATGCCGCCCACCGCCAGATAGGCCGAGGTGAAGCCTTTGACCGCGCCGCCAAGAGAGGCTGCAATCGCGCCCACGAACGCGCTGCCCAGCAACTGCCCGGCACCCGTAAATAGCCGAATGAGGGCCTGTGCGGC
Source organism: Caldilineae bacterium (assembly GCA_011192085.1). Lineage (GTDB taxonomy): Bacteria > Chloroflexota > Anaerolineae > J102 > J102 > M2005. The sequence continues at coordinate 544 of DUEQ01000459.1, read as the reverse complement.
CGTGCGATAATGCCGCGGCGCTTCGTTCAGCATGATGTAGCGCAAGGGCGAGCCCAACAACGAGCTGAGTCCCAACCCCACCAACACCGCAGCCAGATAAAAGGTCGGCATGGTCAGTGGAATGAGGCCAATGATGAGCATGCCCGCGGCCATCAGGCCCGATCCCAGCAGAATGACCAGGCGCGAGCCCTTCTTATCGAGCATCCGTCCCGCCATGGGCGACCCCACCGCCATGGCCAGCACCGCGGGCAAGAGCATAAAGCTCGCCTCGTGGGCGCTGACGCCGAAGGCCAACACCAGTAACACGGGAATGAACACCAACGTCGCCTCGCCAAAACCAGCGCCCAGCGCAACCACCGTCACCAATTTGATCTGGCGAGATTGGAACAAAACCACCTGCACCACCGGATCCTCTGCCCTCTTCTCCACAAACCACAGCACAGGTAAAAATATGAGGGCTGTCAGCAAAAAGGGCCAGACCCGCACAGAAAACAGGCTAGCCAAAACCGTGTCAGGAGAGAAATTCTGTGGATCGAGCTGGTTG
>DUEQ01000458.1 GCA_011192085.1 Caldilineae bacterium | reverse complement strand
CTGGTCGAGCGACTGAGCAACGGGAAGCCACGCACCTTCGGCCGCATCGAGATGTTGGGCGATTCCAGCCAACCCTATGAGGATGCCTACCCCCGCCTGCCGGTGCAGGGCGGCAGCGCCTACCTGAAGATCAGCGACGGCTGCAACGCACCCTGCGCGTTCTGCTCCATACCCAGCTTCAAAGGCCGTCTTAAATCCCGTCCCTTCGGGAGCGTCGTGGAGGAGGCCCAAGCGCTGGTCCAGGCCGGCGCCCGGGAGCTTGTCGTCGTGGCCCAGGACACCACCGATTATGGTCGCGACTGGGGCGAGCCCAACAGCCTGCCTCGGCTACTCAACGCCATCGCCCGCCGCGCGCCTGGCCTCGACTGGCTACGGCTCATGTACGCCTATCCCGGGCATGTCAGCGACCAGCTCATCGAGGTCATGGCTGAGACCCCGCAGATCCTCCACTATCTCGACATCCCCCTCCAGCACGGACATCCTGCCACCTTGCGGCGCATGAGGCGTCCTAGCAACATCGACATGGTGCTTCGCACCATCGAAAAGCTGCGCTCGGCCATGCCCGATATCGTCCTGCGCACCACCTTCATCGTGGGCTATCCCGGCGAGACCGAGGAAGAGTTCCAGGAACTGCTTGACTTCGTGGAAGCCATTCAGTTCGACAAGGTGGGCGTGTTCAAATTCAGCCCCGAGCCGGGCACGCCCGCGGCCGAGCTGCCCGATCCTGTGCCGCCCCAGGTGCAGGAGGAGCGCTGGCATCGGGTCATGGCCCTGCAACAGCCCATCTCCCTGGCGAAAAACCGGGCGCAGATCGGTTGCATCTTGACCGCGCTCACCGAGGCCCACGATCAGGGCTACACGTTGGCCCGCACCTATCGCGACGCGCCTGAGGTGGACGGCTACGTCATCATTCCGGGCGAACTGCCTTTGGGCGAGATGGTCGATGTGCGGATTGTGGACGCGATGGAGTATGATCTGGTAGGAGAGGCGATGCGTGAAACGTGAGTTCTTACGTTTGACACGCGACATTATCGCAACCAAACT
>DUEQ01000457.1 GCA_011192085.1 Caldilineae bacterium | reverse complement strand
TCTCTAATGACAACTTCGGAGCAATTCGCTCACATCCCCGATAACGAATTACTGGAGATGCTTGCCACGCTGGTGGATGAGGACGAAGAGATGGCGAAGGCAATCACTGTGGTGAATGCGTTGCCATGGGACTGCATCGCGCCCACCGAGGAGATCAACAAGCACCTTTACATCATTGTGGATGGGCTGGTTCAGATGCTTATTCGCAGCAAAGAGGACCGGCGTTTGGCGACGGCTGTCATTGGACCAGGAACCATCTTCGGGGAAGAGGCTATTCTGGAACTGGAACATCCCAGACTGGCTTACTGCGCCCAGGCGGTCAAACCGAGCGTTCTGTGGAAGATTCCAGCCGAAACAGCCCGAGCATGGCTGCTTCGACATCCAGCTTTGCGACTGGCCCTGCTTCGCACCTTTGGGCTGCGCATGGTGCAAGTGGAGATTCGGCTGGAAGAGGCGGCTTATCATTGGCTGCCCGAGCGCCTGGCCGCGGAGCTCATTCGCCAGAGCAGGTACACCGGATCGGATCAGATCCGGCTCAGCCATCAGGGCCTGGCCAATAGCCTCGGCACCTATCGAGAGACGGTCAGCGCCATTTTGCGAGATTTCCGCGAAGCGGGATGGGTGAAGCTGGGCTATCGGCGCATTACGATTTTGGATCGGGAGGCCCTGAAAAAGATGTCGGGCGAGGTTCAGGAATGAGTTCGGCAGGGGGCGTGAGTTCGCCCCGCAGATTGCGGGACAGAAGCGTCCGGCGGTCCTCGCGGGAAAGGTCCTGACGTCCGAGCAAGAACATGAGTTTGACAAGCGCGGCGTAAGGGGTCATGTCGCCACCCGAAACCACGCCCGCATCACATAAACGACGCCCCGCGGCGTACGCGTCTAGCCGCACGCTTCCCTGCAGTTGTTGGGTGATCGCGACCGCCAGCATGCCGCGGTCGTCGATCGCGCGGGCGATGGATTCGATGAGTCCCGGCGTGGCGGGCACATTGCCGCTGCCGAACGTCTCCAACACCAGCCCCTGGATGGGGGCGTCGATCAACGCGGCCAGAAGGCGCGCGGACATGCCTGGGAAGAGTTTGAGCAAGGCCACCTGAGGCGTCAACGCCCGGTGAAGGATGAGCCGGTCGGGGCGATGGGGGAGCGGGGGGATGACAGGATAGCGGATGGAGACGCCCACATGGGCCAGGGGCGGAAAATTGGGGGAATCGAACGCGTCGAACGCGAAAATCGACGTCTTCACCGCCCGATTCCCCCGTAGCAACCGATCGTTGAAATAAATCCCCACTTCCGCCACCTGGGGATGCCCGCTGGAAGCCAGCTCCATGGCCGCGATCAGATTATTGCGAGCATCATTGCGCACCGCGCCGATGGGCAATTGCGCGCCTGTGAGAATAACCGGTTTACGTAATCCCTCCAGAAGAAAGGAGAGCGCGGCCGCGGTGTAGACCATGGTGTCGGTGCCATGCAGGATCACAAAACCGTCATAGTCGTGATAGTGGGCTTCGATATGACGGGCGAGGGCCAACCAATCGTCGGGCCCCAGATCGACCGAATCCCGCGGGGGCTCCAAGGTGAAATAATCCCACGCCGTCACCTGGGCCAGTTCGGGCGCGTAGGTCAGCAGGTCGTCGATGCCTGCGGGCTCCAGCGCGCCATCATCCCGTTGCACCATGCCGATGGTGCCGCCTGTGTAGATGATGTGGATCATCGCTCCTATCCCGCCAACCCCTCATCATCAGATGATGGGATCAGGCCGCGTCGCACCGCGTAGCGAATGACCTCCGCCTTATTGCGGAAGGTCGCCTTTTTCATCATATTATAGCGATGGCGCTCAGCCGTGCGCACCGACACATGCATCTTCTCCGCGATCTGGCGATTGGTGTAGCCCTGGGCCACGTAAATCAACACCTCCCGCTCTCGGGGCGTCAGCTTGTCGTAGAAATCGGCCCCGCCCTTGCTGGCCAACAATCGCTCCTGGTATTCCCAGATCGCCTCCTGGGTAAAGGGCGGGCTGAGATAGGTCTGACCGCGGGCGGCTGCGCGAATGGCTTTGATGAGATGGGTGGAATCGACATCCTTCATCACATATCCCGACGCGCCATCCTCCAGCGATTGCACCACATAACTGATATCTTTATGCATGGTAAAGACGATAATCGCCGTATGGACATCTCGCTGGGCGTGCAAACGACGGATGATCTCGCCGCCGGGAATGCCCGGCATGCCCAGGTCCAACACCAGCACCTGGGGGCGCAACCGCAGCACCTGGGGAATGATCTCGGCGCTCTGGGTGGTGAACCCCACCAGCTTCAGATCGGATTCGAGATCGATCAGGCTGCAGATCCCTCTCAGGACGATCTGATGATCGTCCGCCAGGAAGACG
>DUEQ01000456.1 GCA_011192085.1 Caldilineae bacterium | reverse complement strand
GGAGAAGATGGAAGTTATGGTGATTTGCAAAGAGGAAAGCGGGCGTGAGAACAGGAATCGTGTTGGGAGTAGGGATTTTATTCCTCCAGCCTTCTCACACTGGCCCGCACGACGAGCTCGCCGCGCAAAATGACATCGGTCACCGGTTTTTCCTCCAGCACGGCGAGCAACAAAGCGATGGCCTGACTCCCTAGCTCCTTGGTGCGCTGTTCAACGGTGGTCAGGGGCGGGATGCTGATGGCGGCCATGGGCAGGTTGTCGAAGCCGACCACAGAGAGATGGTCCGGGATGACGACACCCTGCTGGTAGGCCTCGGCCAGCAGCCCCAGGGCGGAGAGATCGTTGTAGCAGAAGATGGCGGTGGGACGTTGGCATTCGGGCTGGTTTAGCCACCAGTGCAGGGCCTCGCGCCCGGCCTGGATGGAGCCGTCGCCCGGAATCAGGCAGGCGGGGTCGAAAGATAGCCCCGCTTCCTCGATGGCCCGGCGATAGCCCGCAGCCCGGGCCGCATGGGAGCGCCCTCGCCATGGGCCGCCTAGATAAGCGATGCGGGCGTGACCTTGGCGGATGAGATGCTGCGTCGCCAGCCAGCCGCCATATTCGTTGTCGGTCATCACGTTGTAGACTTGTTCGCCGACATGCAATGAGTTTACGAAGATGACGGGCATGGATAGTCGTTCCAGCAAGGAGGCATAGCCTTCCGCCACGCGGGAGCTGAGCACGATGAGCCCGGCCACATTGTGCCCCGCCAACATCTGCACCATGGCCAATTCCTGCTCGGGATCGCCCTGGGTGCTGGCCACCAAGCGCTGATAACCGCGGCGATGACTGGCTTCCTCCAGCCCTCGCATCACTGAGGCGATGTAGGGATCGGCCAGGGAGGGCGCGACCACGCCGATAATAGGGCTGGCGCCGGTGACCAAGGCCCGCGCGGCCAGGCTAGGGGTGTAGGCCAGCTCGCGGGCGATGGTCTGGATACGCTGGCGGGTGGCCTCGCTGATGCGGGACGAATCGGCCAGGGCCCGACTGACTGTGGAGGGGGAGACCCCGGCGATGCGGGCGATGTCTTTGATGGAGGGGCGTTGAGACATACGTTTGAATCGAGAAAAGGGGGCGAATTTCAAGGTTTCAAGAACGATAACACCGCCATTCGAGAAAAGT
>DUEQ01000455.1 GCA_011192085.1 Caldilineae bacterium | reverse complement strand
TGAGCACACGTGTGACCAAACACCGTTTCTATCACGCTGCCCCTTTCGCTCCTCGCCCACCCAACCCCGCCATGAAAAATCGTGTTTCGATCAAAGACATTGCCGAGATGGTCGGAGTCAGCCACTCGACCGTGAGCAGGGCCCTACAGGGAACCGGGCGCATGAGCGATGAGACGCGGGCCCGCATCCTGGCCCTAGCCGATGAGCTGGGCTACACTCCCGACGCCCTGGCCCAGAGCCTGGTGCGGGGGCGCACGAAAACGGTGGGGGTCGTAGTCACCACCATCGCCGATCCTTTCGTAGCGGGCATCATCGACGGGATCGAGCAAGTGGCTGGGGAAGCGGGATACACGGTATTGCTGGGCGCTTCGCACATGGACCCCGATCGGGAAATGGCCGTGGTGGAGAATCTGCGCCAGCGCCGAGTGGATGCGGTCATCGTCACGGCGTCGCGGGTGGGAAGTCATTACATCGAATATCTCCAGCGGTTCGGCGTGCCCATCGTCCTGGTGAACAACATGGTGCAGGGGGAGTATCTTTACGCCATCACCTGCGACCAAATGGAGGGTGCGCGTCAGGCCACCGAGCATCTCATCCGCCTGGGGCATCAACGCATCGCGTATGTGGGGTCCTCCTTTAGGGAGTATTCCTCCCGCGAGCGGCAAGGGGGATATGAGAAAGCACTGCGCGAGGCGGGCCTGACGCTGGACCCCGGACTGGTGATCGCGCCCGAGCAGCGCAATGACGTGGCCGCGGGCCGGGCGGCCCTGGCCGCGCTGTGGCCCCAGCATCCCACAGCCATCTTCGCCTACAACGATCTCACCGCCATCGGCGTGTTGATGGCGGCCCGAGAGATGGGCGTCCGCATTCCCCAGGACTTGAGCCTGGTGGGGTTCGACGACATTGAGGCCACCCAATTCGTGACTCCGCCCCTGACCACGGTGCATCAGCCCCGCGAGGCCATGGGCCAGGCCGCGATGCAAATGGCCTTGGGCCTGCTAAACGAGGATCGCATCCAGACTCACCGCCGGTTGGCTTGCAGGCTGGTGGTGCGGAATTCCACAGTGACGATTAGACCATCGATCAACTGAAGGAGGCGGGCGTCGAGCCCGTCAGCGCCGAATACGTCTACAGGCCGCCCGCAGCCACCATCGTCAACTATGCTCAGGAGCGGCGCGCCGACCTCATCGTATTGGGAGCGCAGGGGTTGCACCCTCACCAGTATCAGGTCGGAGGCGTCGTCCGCAAGGTCATCAACCGCAGCCCCATCTCCTGTCTGCTTGTGCGCTGATCACTCCCTAGGCATGTTTCTCTTTTTTTATTTAGATCACACGTGTGCGCAAAGTTGTCCGAAGTCCAATGTCT
>DUEQ01000454.1 GCA_011192085.1 Caldilineae bacterium | reverse complement strand
GGCGCCTGGAACCGGAGATCGCCTGGAACGCGCGGCGCCGCTCAGGTGTCCGCGAAGATATCGTGAAAACCCTGCCGTTGGTCATCGATGGTGATCCAGAAGAATCCCAGGCCAAAGGCCAGGAAGGAGAAAAGATAGCCCACATAACGACGCAGCGCCCGTCGAAACGTCAGGCGTTCGCCATTCATGCGATAGATGCGCAGGCCCATGACATATTTTCCCGGCGTCTGCGTGGCCAGCGTCCAGAAGAGGATGGTGTAAAGGGGCGCGAAGCTGAGCGCGAAGACCCCCAAAGATAGCTGAACGACGAGGCAGACGACGCCCGGAAAGGTGGGGCTGTAGTGGCAGCTCTGGAGGGGAAGCCCCACGAGATTGAATAGATACGTGGTCACCGCGGCCGCCATCGCCACAATGGCCCAGATGATGCCGCGATCGATGAGAAAGGCCATCAGGCGACTGACAAACCCGGCGTAGTGCCCGCGCAGGTCGTAGACCGGCTCATTCATGGTCTTTCCTCGCCGCGTTGCGTTGGTAGATGACTTCCTTGGTGGAGAGGCGGGCCTGTTCCAGCACCTCGGGCGGGGGCAGGGGCAATTCCTGCCGGGCGGGGCGACGCAGGATCGAGCGAACGAACATCTCCACGACGGAATCCGCGGTGACCGTGCGGGCCCGCAGTTCGTCGGTGATCTCCCCCGCCAGACTCACGCTTTGACCCTGGATGATGGCCTGCAACGCCTCCGGATTCTCTTCCTTCAGATAGTCCAAGTATTGGTCGCCGATGAGCTGCACCAACGCCTCCAACTCCTCGGGATGCTCCATGGCATAGGCCAGATACTTGCTCACCTGATCCCGCACCAGCTCCTGCACCCCATCCACATGTTCACTGGTGGCTACCAGGGTATCGCCGATGATGTCGGGCAGAAGCGCTTTGGCCATGGCCCGGCTGTAAGGCTCCTCCTGGCGACCTTTCTCGATGAACGCCTCGATGGCGAGATGGACGCGGTCGCGATAGGTCTCCCACAGCCCGCGGGCCGGTTTGAATAAGGGGATGCGCAGGAAGGGGCTCATCAAACTCCCGGCCAGATTCAACGCCCGATCGCTGGTCTCCGCCAGGGAGATGAGGGGACGGCTGATCAGGCTCGGGCCCAGGAAGATCGCGCCCACCAGCAGATGCCGCAGCATCACCAGGTCCGACTCCGCTTCCTCGCCCGCGTCCTCGCCTCGCACCGGGGGGTGGGCTTCCTCCCAGGCCCGGGTGCGCTTCATCAACGCCTCGCTTCCGAACAGCAGGCTGCCCACCAGCAGTCGCACCAAGGATTCGTAGGCCTCATGCGCGTGAGCCCCCTTCCCCTGGTGGGAGAAAGCTCTGCGCAAGGGATTGTTGGAGCGTT
>DUEQ01000453.1 GCA_011192085.1 Caldilineae bacterium | reverse complement strand
TTGGTCTTGTCAAACCTAACCATACTCGGAAGGAGGCTGTCGGTCAACCCCCTTGTTGCAAAAGTGTCAGGTAGCTGAGGGCTAAAAACAGCCCGTAGGGCTTTGCTCTTTCAGCCCGACGGCTTCAGCCCCGGGCCTTCGCTGATGTCAAGATAAGACCGTGGGGCTGTCAATGTGCTGAGTAGCGGATAAGCGAGCGAGGGGCCATTGAGATGAACGGCGATCTGATCGGCACGCGACTGGGCAAATACGAGATCCAGGCTGAGATCGGCCGCGGGGGGATGGCGACGGTCTACCGTGCCTACCAGGAGTCGCTCAACCGCCACGTCGCGGTCAAAGTGCTCGCCGGTCAGTTGGCCCGTGACGAGGACTTTCGGCGGCGGTTTGAGCGCGAGGCGAAGGCGGTGGCCCAACTTAACCATCCCAATATCCTCCCCATCTACGACTACGGCGAGGACCCGCAGCGGGACCTGGTCTATTTCATCACCCAACTGGTCAAGGGCGGCACGCTCTCCCAACGCTTGGGCCAGCCGCTGCCCGTCGAGGAAGCGGTGCGCATCGCCAGCGACGTGGCCCAGGCGCTCGATTACGCCCATCGCCACGGCATCATCCACCGCGACGTCAAGCCCAGCAACATTCTGCTGACCGAGGATGGGCGGCCGCTGCTGACCGACTTCGGCATCGCCCGTATCGTCCAGGAGACGCGCCTCACCCGCACTGGCACGAGCCTGGGCACGCCGGAGTACATGTCGCCGGAGCAGGCTAAGGGAGAGCCGCTCGGCCCCCGCGCCGACATCTACTCCTTGGCCGTTGTGCTATATGAGATGCTGATCGGCCGCCCCCCATTCCAGGCCGATACCGATATTGCCGTGCTGCATCAGCAGGTTTACGAGCCGCCGCCACGTCCTCGCCGACTGCGTCCCGACATCCCCCGCCGGCTGGAGAAAGTGGTCCTGAAAGCATTGGCCAAGGACCCGGCGAAGCGGTATCCCACGGCCGGGGCGCTGGCGCAGGCACTGGAGCGGGCGTTGCCTTCCATAACCCCATTGCGACGGCGGCACCCCATGCCGATCACGCCGGCCCACGGCGCGGAGGTGGAGCCGGCCACCATCATCCGGCAACCCGAGCCTACGGTCGTTCCCCGCGTCACGCCCCGTCCCCGGCGGGTGATCCGTTTCCTCTGGCGGGCCACGAAGTGGGTGCTGGGCAAGGTGGCGGCGGCAGTGGTCATACTGGCCCTCGTGGCGGCGGCGCTTTTGATAGGCGGGGCTTTTGCCTTGAGCGCATTGGTGGAGCAGACGCTGGCGGTTCAGGATTGGGGTTGGACGGGCTGGGATGAGGGCGGGGTCAGTGTCATCCTGGAGGCGGATCTCCAACAACCGTTGCAGAACGCCGTCGAGCCCTACGCCCTTGACGCCGTGACCGACCTGAGCGCCGACTTCCGCCCACCGGACATCGTCGAGGTGCGTGGGTACTTCCGTCAGCGGCCACTGAGGTTGCAGGCGCGGTTGGAAGCACGAGATGGAGTGCTCTATATCCAGTTGGAGCGGCTGAACGGTGTCCCCCTGTACGTCAGAAGAAGCACCGGTCCAGTTGACCACGCTGGAGGTACGGGATGATCGCATCCGGGCAGTGTTGGAGCTACGGCCTACTGTATTTCCCTAAGCCAACTCAACTGGATGCGTGGAAGACCGAAAACGGTGGATATCGGGTCACGATCATCGTGCGCATCAGCGGCGGCACCCCTCCCTTTACGGTCCATCACGATACGGACATATTCGTCACCGAGGAGCGGCACTATCCCCTCGTGTTCCACGCAGCCGGATGCACAATCATTCACACCATTGCTGTGGAGTCGGCTGATGGGCAAAGCATCTCCCACCAGTACTTTATCCGATCCCCGTGGTGCGATTGAAGGGTAGTTGAGAAGGGGGAAGAAGATGGCGCAGCAACTAGTACTTGACCACGGT
>DUEQ01000452.1 GCA_011192085.1 Caldilineae bacterium | reverse complement strand
CCCGTCAGCGACGTCATCCCCGCCCAATTCCCGGGCATGGACCAGGGCGGACTCTACGCCCTCACCGACGCCCAACTCCCCACCGGACGCTACGCGTACATCCTCCAGGTCCTCACCCTGGACGGACGCCCCTCAACGCCGAAACCCTCCAAGTTGCCATGCATCGCTACATCATGCCCCATGGGACTCTACCCTCAAGACAGCCATACAAACCGCCGTTCATTGAATTAACCGCACTCAAACGCCCCGCCCTTAGTCTGGCGTGGCTGCTGATTCTGATGAGTTTAGGCGTGGAATGGATCGCACTCCCGGCGTTAAGCCAGGAGCCCCCCGCCCTCCACATCCAACAAGCTGCGTCGCCTCCGTGGACGCCCCCCTCACCCGCCTGGCGCGTGGTCGTCAGCGGCGACGGGCTCTATCAGCTCACCTACGCCGATCTCCAGGCCGCGGGGTTGCCCGTGGATGCGCTGGATCCCCACACTTTGCGCATGTACTATCAGGGCGTGGCGATCCCCATCCAGGTGACCGGCGAAGGGGACGGTCGCTTCGACGCCAGCGACGCGATCCTCTTCTATGGCCGCTCCCAGGACGCCCTCTATGAGGACGGACTGGTGCTCACCAACCGCTACACCGGCGCCAGCATCTACTGGCTCACCTACGGTGGCGTCAACGGCCTGCGCATGCCCAGCCGGTTGCAGACCGCGAGCGGCTCCGCAGCCGCGGCGTTCCCCCACCCCATGCGGATGGAGATCAACCGCTGGTATCAATCGGCTTACCCCGAGCAGGACTATGCCGACCATTGGTATTGGGAGATGATACGCGCCCTGGGTGTGAACCAGGTCGGCGCGACGTCCTATGACTTTCAGGTGCAGAACCTGCCCGCAGGCGACTACACAGCCACCCTCACCATCACCTTGCTGGGCCACAACACAGGCGCGCATCATCTCCGCCTCTCCATGAACGGCGTTCAGATATGGGATGATCCCAACAGCTGGAGCGAGTATGAGTATTACAGCGCCACGACGACCTTCTCGCAGTCCCTGCTCCAGGAAGGCGCGAACACGCTGCGGGTGGAGCTGGTCAACGACACCGGCAAAGCCTACGATCAAGCCTATGTCAACTGGTTTCAACTTACCTATCAGGACGGGTTGATGGCAGAAGGGGACCATCTTGACTTTCGGGCGCCGGAAGCGGGGCCCTGGACCTATCGCGTGGGCGGATTCAGTCAGAACGCGATCGCACTCTACGACATCAGCGACTTCCTGGCCCCCGTCCAGATCACAGGTACGTCCATCGAAGGCGCAGGCCCCTACACCCTCACCTTCGCCGACGCGTCCATGAACCAGAGCCGTTATCTGGCCCTAACGCCCGCCGCACGGCTCAGCCCCGACGCCATCGAACCTGTGACGCCCCTGACGTCTGCCTTCACCCCCGGCGATCTGCTGGACACCGCCAACCGCGCGGACTACATCCTCATCACCCACGCTGATTTCTGGGATGAAGCGCAGCGGCTGGCCCAGCACCGTTCGAGCGATTTCACCGTGGCCCTGATCGACGTGCAGGCCATCTACGATCAGTTCAACGGCGGCATGATGTCTGCCGAAGCCATCCGCGACTTCCTGGCCTACGCCTACGCCCACTGGACTCCCCCCGCGCCCCAGTTCGTCACCCTTCTGGGCGACGGATCCTACGATATGCGGGGCTATAGCAACACCTTCGCCACCTACATCCCCCCCTTCCTGGCCCTGGTGGATCCCGTCCTGGGCGAGACCGCCGCGGACAATCGCTTCGTCACCATCGAGGGGAACGACCCCCTCCCCGACATGGCCATCGGACGCCTGCCCGCGAACAGCCCCGACGAAGCGCAAGCTATGGTGGATAAGATCATCACCTACGAAACGAGCTGCCCCTGCGGCCTGTGGAGCTATCAGACCATCTTCGTGGCCGATGACCTGGAGGGCGGAGGCGGCAACTTTTACGATCTATCCGATCGGGTGGCCGATGGCTACGACGATCCCCCCACGAATACGCTGAAGTATGTGCCTGAGACCTATCAGGTCGAGAAGATCTATCTGGGCCTGACCTGCGACGAAGACAACCCCGCCATCGCCGATGAATGCCCCACCCAGCTCGCAACCAGCATGAACATCACCGGTGCGCTGTTCGTCAGCTATGTGGGCCACGCCGCCAAAACCTATTGGGCCCAGGAGCACCTGTGGGATCAGGTCGACGTCGCCGCCCTGACCAACGGGCCCTGCCTACCCATCATGCTGACCATGGCCTGCTACGACGGCTTCTTTCAGGACCCCGCGCAGGTGGCCATGGGGGAGTATCAAGTTCGACTGCCCCAGCATGGCGCTGTGGCCAGTTGGTCCTCCACAGGCGTTGGTCTCGCCAGCGGGCACGACATCCTGGAACGGGGCATGATGCTGGCGTTGTTCCATGAAAGGATCTCCCGTTTAGGCGCGGCCGCGGTATACGCCAAAAACTACCTGTGGCAGGAAAGCGGCGATCGGTACCTCGATGTCATCGAGACCTACATCCTCTTGGGCGACGCCGCCCTGCAACTCAAGACCGAATCGGTCTGCCAAAACACGCCCACCGCCGTGGTCTTCAGCCACCTACAAGCCGCCCCCGCGCCCGCCGCGGTGCATCTCATCTGGGACACCGCCGATGAGCAAGGATTGGCGGCGTTCGAGGTGTGGCGACGTCCCGTCGGGTCCCACGCGCCCTTTCAAGCCGTCACCCCCCTGCCTCTCTTCGCCCGCGGCGTCCCCAGCCTCTACCAGCGATTCGACCGGGATGTCGAGCCGGGCGCGTCCTACGCATATCGGCTTCGCGCCATCCACCTGGACGGCAGCGAAACCTGGCATGACCT
>DUEQ01000451.1 GCA_011192085.1 Caldilineae bacterium | reverse complement strand
ATCGGCGGCACCTTCACCGATCTGGTGCATATCGCCGACAACCACATCCATATCTACAAGCTTCTTTCCACCAAAGCAGATCCCTCCCGAGCGTTTCTGGACGGGATGAACGCCTTGGCTGTGCCATCTGAGGCTGTAGTCGCCCACGGCGCCACCGTAGCCACCAACGCGGTGCTTGAACACAAAGGGGCGCGCACGGGATTTATCACCACCAAGGGTTTTCGCGATGTTCTCTATATCAGAAGGCAAACCCGGCCCACACTCTATCGTCTCTCTTTCCCACCACGTTGGACGCCCGTGGATCGGAAGAACGCGCACGAAGTCTCCGAACGGGTGGAGCCCGATGGTCAGGTGTTGCTACCTCTAGATGAAGCTGAGGTTGCTCGCATCCTGGACGCCATGCAGGCCAAAGGCGTCGAGGCCGTGGCCGTGAGTCTCATCTTCGCGTTCGCCAATCCCGAACATGAAACGCGCATCGGCCAGATGGCCCGAGAACGGGGGCTGTTCGTGTCCCTATCCTCCCGCATCCTGCCCGAATACCGGGAATTCGAGCGCGCCAGCACCACCGTCATCAACGCCTACGTCTCTCCCATCATGGCCCGCTACCTGGCCAACCTGGAAGTGGGTCTGATGGAGCGCGGCCATCGCACCCTGTGGATCATGCAATCTTCAGGGGGGATCATCAGCGCAGGCACGGCTCGCCAGGAAGCAGTGCGCACCGTGCTTTCGGGCCCGGCCGCAGGGGTGACAGGCGCATTCCACGTGGCCCAACTTGCAAGCTACGACCATATCATCACCTTCGACATGGGGGGCACCTCCACCGACGTCTCCCTGGCCGACGGCGCCATCCGTCGCACTACCGAAGGCAGCATCGAATCCTGGCCTGTACGCGTGCCCATGATCGACATCCATACCGTGGGCGCGGGGGGCGGTTCCATTGCCTGGGCTGACGCGGGGGGAGCATTGCGGGTAGGGCCCCAGAGCGCGGGCAGTGAGCCAGGCCCGGCTTGCTATGGTCGTGGAGGGCGAGATTTCACCGTCACCGATGCCAATCTGCTGCTGGGGCGAGTCTCCGCGGAGAATTTTTTGGGCGGTCGTATGAAACTGGACCAGGACGCGGCCTGGTCCGCGGCGCAGCGGTTGGGGCAACCGTTGGGATTGGAACCTTTGGAGACGGCAGAGGGCGTCATTCGCGTGGCAAACGCACGGATGGAGCAGGCTATTCGCGTCATCTCCATCGAACGGGGCTTTGATCCTCGCGAATTTACCTTGGTCCCCTTTGGCGGCGCGGGACCCATGCACGCGCTGGAGATGGCCGCGGCTCTCCATATCCCACGGGTGCTCATCCCCCGTTATCCGGGCGTCCTCTCCGCGCTAGGACTCACCTTGGCCGATCTGGTCAAAGACTACTCCCGCACGGTCATGTGGGCCATGGAGGGCGTGCGGACTGAGGATCTGGCCCAGGGTTTCGCTCCCCTGCTGGCCCAGGCCCGCGCAGATCTCCAGGCCGAAGGCTTTTCGGAGGATGCCATCCGCCTGGAACAAGCTCTGGACCTGCGCTACAAAGGACAATCCTTTGAATTGACCGTGCCTCTGATGGCCTATGATCCCGTTGCCGCAGTGCAGGGCTTCTATGATGCCCATCGTCGTCGCTACGGTTACGCCCGGGAAGGGGAGCCCGTGGAACTGGTGAACCTGCGGGTGACGGCCCGCGGACTGCGTCCCACACCCCCTATGCCCCAATATCGGGCAGCCTCCTCGCCCGATCCCGCGTCCGCGCGGGTGGGACAAACCCAACTGCGCTTCCAGGGCCAAACCTACGATGCGGCCATCTACCAACGAGCCCAACTGCAACCAGGCCATCACCTCACCGGCCCCGCACTCATCGTCCAAGAGGACGCGACCACGGTAGCGCCGCCCGGTTGGGTCGGCCGCATCGATCCATGGCTCAACCTTATCTTTGAACGGCGTTAGCATCACGGGAAGATGTGAAGCTTCACGGAAAAATTCCTTTCAACCCCCTGATTTTTCTTCTCTGTGCTCTCCCATT
>DUEQ01000450.1 GCA_011192085.1 Caldilineae bacterium | reverse complement strand
GCATTCTCCCGCTTGCTCCAGTCCACGGTCACGCTCTTGCGCACCCTGTCCACCAACTCTTGGGCGATTTTCTTCAATGTCTCATCACCGAGGACCTCCACCGCGCTTTCGTTGGCGGCCAGGGCGTCGTAAAAGGCAGTTTCGTCCTCGGAAAGCCCCAGTCTTTCACCCCTGTGCTGCGCCTCGCGCATTTCCCTGGCAATGGCGATCAACTCCTCGATGACCTGCGCCGCGACGATGGCCCGGTTATGGTACTTCTTGAACGCCTCTTCCAGCATCTCGGAAAACGCCCGCGACTGCACAACGTTCTTCCTGAGCCGCACCTTGATTTCGTCTTGCAGAAGTTTTCTGAGCGTCTCCACCGCCAGGTTTTTTTGCGGCAGCGCCTGCACCTCGGCCAGGAACTCATCCGACAGGATGGAGATGTCCGGCTTATCGAGCCCTGCGGTCGCGAAGATATCCACCACCTCGTGACCCGAAACCGCCCTCGAAACCAGTTGTTGCACCGCCGCCTCAATCTCCTCCGGCGTGCGTTCTCCACGGCTCACCGTGGCCTTGACCAAGGCCGCCCGAATCTCTTGGAAAAGACCGACCTCGTCGCGGATGGCCAGTGCCTCCTCGTGCGGCACCGCCAGGGCAAACGCCTTGGACAGCGCCGCCACTGCCTGCAAATAGCGCTTCTTGCCGTCCTCCTGCCCCAGGATGAACTCCATGACGTCCGCAATGCCTTGCATGCAGGCCGCGGTGTCTACGCTGAGCAGCCTCCGGTAGTCGAAGCCATGCAGAATGCCCTGCACTACCTCGTATTTCTCCTTCATCACCGCCACGGCCTCGGCCTGGTCGATAGCCGCACTGCCTCGGCCGCCACTTTCGGCATAGACGGCCAGCGCGCGCTTGAGTGAATCGGCAATCCCCAGATAGTCCACCACTAACCCGCCGGGCTTGTCGCGAAAGACGCGGTTCACCCGGGCAATGGCCTGCATCAGGTTGTGGCCGCTCATGGGCTTGTCTATGTACATCGTGTGCAGGCAGGGCACGTCGAAGCCGGTGAGCCACATGTCGCGCACGATCACAAGCTGCAACTCGTCGTCGGGATCCTTGAAGCGCCGGGCCAATAGATCGCGTGCTGCCTTATTCCGCACGTGCGGCTGCCATTCTGGCGGGTCAGATGCAGAGCCCGTCATCACCACCTTGATCTTGCCTTTTGCATCGTCTTCGCTGTGCCAATCGGGACGCAAGCGCGTGATGGCATCATACATGGCCACGCAGATGCGCCGGCTCATGCACACGATCATCGCCTTGCCAAAGAGCGCCTCCTGGCGCCGCTCGAAATGTTCCACCAGGTCCTCGGCCACCAGTCGGATACGCTTTTCGGCCCCGACCAGCGCCTCAAGCGAAGCCCACTTGCTGCGCAGTCGCTGTTTGCCCGCCTCGTCTTCCTCCGTTTCCGTGATCTCCTCGAATTCCTCGTCCAAACTGGGCTTCTCGGCCTCGTTGAGCTCGATCTTGGCCAGCCGGCTCTCGTAATAGATGGGCACCGTGGCACCGTCCTCCACAGCCCGCCGGATATCGTAAATGGAGATGTAGTTCCCGAAGACAGCGCGGGTATTCTTGTCCTCCTTCTCGATGGGCGTGCCGGTGAAGCCGATGAAGGAGGCACCTGGCAGCGCGTCGCGCATGTGGCGGGCAAAGCCGTCAATAAAGTCGTACTGGCTACGATGTGCTTCGTCGGCGATGACAACGATGTTGCGCCGCCTGGAAAGCAGTGGGTAGATATCGCCCTTTTTCTCGGGAAAAAACTTGTGGATGGTAGTGAAGATCACCCCGCCGGAAGCCACCTGCAACAGTTCCCGCAGATGAGCACGACTCTGGGCCTGCACAGGGGTCTGGCGGAGAATCTGCCGGTTGGCCGCGAAGGTGGAAAAGAGCTGGTTGTCGAGGTCGTTGCGGTCAGTGATCACGACGATGGTGGGGTTCTCCATGGCCGGGTGACGAATGACCTTGCTGGCGAAAAATACCATGGAGAGACTCTTGCCTGAACCCTGGGTATGCCATATCACGCCAGCCCGACGGGTGCCGAATCGGCTTCCGTACCCGCCTGCCGGTTCGGCGATCCGAAAGGGATCAGCGGCTTCGGCCTCGACAAATCGCGCATAGCGCGCATCCGGCGCCGCTTCAATACCACAGGCGATCAGGGTAGAAGCCAGTGCCTGGTTCACCGCATGGTACTGGTGGTAGCCCGCTGCCTTCTTAGCAATGCCGTCAGTACCACCGCCGTTGTCCTCAAAGGTGATGAAGTTCAGCACGTAGTCCTGAAAACGCGCGGGCGCAAGCATTCCGCAGATCATGGTCACAAGCCCCGGTTGCACCTCACCTTCACTCTGCTTTTCATTGCCCGGTTCGCGGTAGAGATCAGTGCCATCTATGCTCCGCCAAGGCATGAAGCGGTCAAAACCAGCGGTGAGAGTACCAAAGCGCGCCTGCATGCCGTCGGAGATGACAAGGATCGCGTTGCAAGCGAACAGCGAGGGGATCTCCTGCTTGTAGGTCTGCAACTGGTTGAAGGCCGCCCGCCGTGTGGCCTGTTCCGCCCCGGCGTTTTTCAGCTCAATCACCACCAGCGGCAGGCCATTGACAAACAGCACGATATCCGGCCGCCGCTCATTTTTGTTTTCGATCACGGTGAACTGGTTGACCGCCAGCCAATCGTTGTTTTCGGGATGCTCCACGTCCAGCAGCCACACCTTGCCGTGTCGCTCACCTTTTGCCCCCATCCATGAGACGTCCACGCCGTCGGTGAGCATCCGGTGAAAGCGCCGGTTGTTCTCGATCAGCGCCGGGCTTTCCAGGGTCAGCACCTGGCGCAAGGCCTCCTCAATGGCTACGTCCGGCATCTCTGGGTTGATGCGCGCCAGCGCATCCCGCAAACGCCGTACCAGCACCACATCGCCGTAGTTGGCCGCAGCGTCTCGTTCAGGGTAGGAGCCGTCGAAGGCGATGTCCGGACCAAAAGCTACCTGCCAGCCCAGCGCTTGGAGTTCCTCCAGCGCCATCTGTTCGATGGCGTTTTCAGTGAGATGCGTCATTGTTGTCTTCACCCGTAATTTCTCTGCTCAACCACTCAAGGAGCGGTGGGATCTTTTCAGTATCCAAGCCATCGATGCCGGCTGCCGGGATGAGCTTTTTCAAAAACACCTTCACTCTCGATCTCGCCGACGGCCGCTTCGCCCAATCAACCACGAAAAGATTTTCCATTTCTGATAGCAGCGTATACACAAACTGCAAAACCTGCTGGGCTTGTGTGTC
>DUEQ01000045.1 GCA_011192085.1 Caldilineae bacterium | reverse complement strand
TGCAAGCAAAGTGGGAAGATCTGAACATCTAAAACAGGATGCCACAACGCTTCAAATCCTTCACGCTCACGTTCCCTGCGCCGGCCCTAACGCTTGACTCGACGTGTCTCCTATTCATCTCCCCGTCCTACTCGAAGAAGTCCTGGCGGTGCTTGCCCCCCACGCGGGTGGACTCTACATCGATGCTACGTTGGGCGGCGGGGGACATGCTGAAGCCATCCTCGAAGCGTCTTATCCCGATGGACGTTTATTGGGGTTGGACGCTGATCCTTGGGCCATCGCCCGGGTGGAGGAGCGGTTGTCCCGCTTCGGCTCCAGGGTCATCCTCGTCCACGCCAACTTCCGTCATCTCGACGCTGTGGCCAAAGCCCACGGCTTCCATCAAGTGGATGGCATCCTCTTCGATCTGGGCGTCTCCTCGTACCATTTCGACGAAGCGGACCAGGGCTTCAGCTTCCGCAAGGAAGGCCCCCTGGACATGCGTCTCGATCCCACTCGGGGGTCCAGCGCGGCGGACATCGTCAACACGCTGGATGAGAAGGCGCTGGCCGACATCCTCTATCGTTACGGCGAAGAGCGACGCTCGCGGCGCATCGCCCGATCCATCGTGGCCCATCGTCCCATCACCACCACGACGCAACTGGCGGAGATCGTGGTGCGAGCCGTGGGGCGCAGGCCAGGCTCCCGCATCCACCCCGCCACCCGCACCTTCCAGGCGCTGCGCATTTACGTGAACGATGAGCTCGGCGCACTGGAAGCGGCCCTGCCTCAGGCCATCACCCTTTTGAAGCCGGGTGGCGCACTCGCTGTCATCTCCTTCCACAGCCTGGAAGACCGCATCGTCAAACACTTTTTGCGCCAGGAAAGTCGCGATTGCATTTGTCCTCCTCATGCGCCCATTTGCACTTGCAGCCACAAAGCGCAACTCGAATTGATCCATCGCAAGGGCGTCACGCCCACGGCCAGGGAGATCGCCCGCAACCCGCGTAGTCGTAGCGCACGTTTGCGGTCCGCGCGCAAACGAGAACAAGCATGAATCCCTACAAGCGTAGCAGGAATGT
>DUEQ01000449.1 GCA_011192085.1 Caldilineae bacterium | reverse complement strand
GCCCGTCACCCCCACGCCCACCCCCAACCCCGGCCCAGACGCCCCTACGCCTACGCCCGAGCCAGCCTTCATCCGCCTGCGCCAGGGCTATCAGGGCTACGGGGGCGTGGAGGACACGTGGATCGGGACCTGGTGCGCGGGTTTCGGTGAGAGGGACGGTGATCAGAACCACGGCGAGGAGGAGGTGTTGGCCGTGCGGGCCAACGGCGATCCCCCCTACGAAAGCATCTGCAACGCCCTCCTCCGATTCGACATGAGCCGCATCCCCCGCGGCAGCAAGATCATCGAAGCCAAACTCATTATCAAAGGCGTGCGCCAAAGCAATGCCGCCAGGCTTTATGTCAATGCTTTTGACCTCTACCAACGGTGGAGCGAATCCCAGGCCACCTGGTTCCAGGCCCGAAACGGCGCGCCCTGGGATGAGCCCGGCGCAGAGGGACCGGGGGATCATCCTGACCTGCCCTGGGACATGGGCTATCTGGCCGGGTCCTCAGAAAACCCCCACGGAGGCTGGGCCGGCGTCTATCTTACCCCGCTGGTGCAACGCTGGGTGGACCGCCCCGAAACCAACTTTGGCGTCTTGCTGCGCCCCTTCGCCAACCGCGTCGAATGGTGGCTGGCCTCCAGCGAACATCCCACTGAACTCTATCGCCCCCAATTCGAAATCCTCTACTACCCTCCCGATAGCATCCCTCCCACGGCCACGCCCACGCCCACGCCGCAACCCACGCCCACCCCTATTCCCAACACCGGCGTCATCTCGGGCGTGGTCTATCACGACCGATTATCCACCAATAACCCTGCATACAACCCCGGCATCCCGGACGTGGAGCTCCGCCTGGAAAAC
Source organism: Caldilineae bacterium (assembly GCA_011192085.1). Taxonomy (GTDB): domain Bacteria; phylum Chloroflexota; class Anaerolineae; order J102; family J102; genus M2005. The sequence continues at coordinate 1,396 of DUEQ01000449.1, read as the reverse complement.
CAGGAGACAGAGGAAGTCAGCGTCACCGTCACCGACCATCGCGGGCGCTATCGCTTCATCAACATCGCGCCCGGAACCTATCTTCTGAAAGAGGTGCAACCTCTTGGCTGGACAAAAGCCCATCCTGCGGATAGCGCCCTCTTGTCCGTGGCGGACGATCAGTCCTACACCTTCCATTTCGGGCACTACGCCTTGCCCGAGCGTTATTGGCTGCCAATGATTCGAAAATGATCCCATCCCCAGACATGATGCGTCAACCCACCCTTGAAACCTCGCGCCTCATCCTTCGGCCCTTCCGCGAAGCAGATATCCCCGACATTGTGGCGCTGTTGCAGGAACGCGACATCCACCGCATGATCACGGACATCCCCTATCCCTACTCCGAACAAAACGCCCGAGAGTGGCTCGCCCATCAGCAAAAGTCGCGAGAGGAGGGGACAGAATACACCTTTGCGGTCATGCGCAAGGAGGACCAACAGCTCCTCGGAGCCATCAAGATTCGTCCCGACATGCGGCATCGCAAGGCCGAGGTCGGCTACTGGATAGGCAAACCCTACTGGGGGCGAGGCTACGCCACCGAAACGCTGAAGGCCATCCTCCGTTTCGGCTTCGAAACCCTCGCCCTGAACCGCGTCTACGCCACGCACTTCGCCGAGAATCCCGCCTCGGGCCGGGTGATGCAAAAGGCAGGCATGACTTACGAAGGCGCCATGCGCCAGGCCATCTATAAGAACGGGCATTTTCGGGACTCCCTGATTTACGCCATTCTGCGGGAGGAATGGGAAGCATCGAGCCCGGTTACGGCGCGATCAGGTCGAAATCGAATTCCGCGACGCGCGGCTGCCGGTCCGAATAGAGCCCATCGGCATCCACGGCCAGCACCAGGTACGCGTCATTGACCGCGGCGTCGCCTCCGCCGCCCGCGGCCGAGTAGGGGGCGGGATCCAGGGGACTCCAGGCGCTGCTGGCGATGTAGAAGCCGGGGACGGGCGTCTCGGTGAAGGCGTAGCCAGGCGCGGCGATCGCGGCGGGCTCGGGCCCGCCGGGAGAGGCGGCGCGGGTCTGAGAGGAAACCGTTAGCCAGGAGATGGCAAGGGAGAGCAGCAGGGCGAAGATGCGTAACAACACATGGATCGCTCACAATCGCTCACATGCGATGGGAAGGATGACGCGAGGGAGCAATAGGTGTCTGTATGGGCATGAGACGTCCCTCAACCCCGATTCCGCATCGTCTATCCTCATTGAAATGCATCGCCCTTGCTGAAGTGCGATGCATCGGCTTTGCGCCCACTAAGTGGATATCGTATCCCATTCCTCGCCGCAATTGTCATCTGAGTCCAAAATAAGCTAAAATACGTAAATTCGGAGTTAGAGAACGACAGGCAGCAGCTCTTTG
>DUEQ01000448.1 GCA_011192085.1 Caldilineae bacterium | reverse complement strand
GAAACGCTGGCTCGGCATCGCCTTTATCCTGGTTATCACCCTGCTCCTGGCCTTATTGGTCGGGGGATATGTGTACATGCTGCCTACATTCAAAGTGGCGACAGGCTACACGGCCAAAGTCATCTGCTCCAACCACTACATCACAGGCCAAAGCATCGACGTCGCCATGGCCGAACTCCCCGACAATCCCCTGGTTCCCTTCCTGCGGGTGAAGCTGGATGATGAGAAGAAGGAGCTTTCGGCCACGTTGTGGGGCTGGGCCGCGAAACAAAAAGCGATCTACCGCCCCGGTTTGGGCTGCACTTTGCTGGCGGGCGAAGGCCCCTTCGAAACCCGCTCGCCCCACTTCCCTCCCCCTGCGCCGCCCAACCCCAACCTGCCCTGGCCCGTGGGCGAAGCCGTCGATCTCACCCCCAACCCCGCGCTGGAGGCTGTGCTGGACGCCTGGTTCGCCGAACCGGATCCCGCGCACCCCCAACGCCGCACCCGCGCCATCCTTATCGTCAAAGATGGTCAGATCATCGCCGAGCGCTACGCGGACGGCTACGACCGACGCACGCGCTTCCTGGGCTGGTCCATGACCAAGAGCGTCACCCACGCGCTGTTGGGCGTTCTGGTGCGAGAGGGATTGCTGGACATCCACCAGCCCGCGCCCGTGCCCGAATGGGCCTCGCCCGACGATCCCCGCCATGCCATCACCACCGACCAGCTCATCCGCATGAGCAGCGGCCTGGAGTTTGTGGAGGATTACAGCGATCTGAGCGTGGGCGTGACGCAGATGCTCTACAACACCAGCGACATGGCTGCGTACGCGGCCAACATGCCCCTGGCCGCGCCTCTCGATACCGTGTGGAACTATTCCAGCGGCACGGCCAACATCCTCTCCCGCATCATTCGCGACCTTGTGGGCGGCGACGTGACCGACTACTGGCAATTTCCCCGCCGGGCGCTTTTCGATCCCATCAACATGACCAGCGCCGTGATAGAGCCGGACGCATCCGGAACCTTCGTGGGCTCCTCCTACATGTATGCTACGGCCCGCGATTGGGCCCGATTCGGCCTGCTCTACCTGCAGGATGGCGTCTGGAACGGGCAGCGCATCCTGCCCGAGGGCTGGGTGGACTACGCCCGCACGCCCACGCCCCCCTCCCAAGGAGAATATGGCGCGCTGTGGTGGTTGAACCGCGGGTCGGGCGAGCACAAGGAATGGGAGGGCGCGCCCGAGGACGCGTACGCGGCCGAAGGGCATGACGGCCAGTACGTCGTCGTCATCCCCTCTCGAAACATGGTCATCGTGCGGTTGGGCGTCAGTCGCGGCGGCGCATGGGATGAGGCCGCGTTCCTGCGGGATGTGCTGGCTGCCGTGGATTGATAGAGAAGCGCCATGTACTGAAGACCCCTTTATCATTGGATTTTAGAGACTTTGAAGATGTCCTTATGCACGCGGGATCGAGGTGG
>DUEQ01000447.1 GCA_011192085.1 Caldilineae bacterium | reverse complement strand
TTGACACCCACGCGAATATCTGCTATCCTATCCTCACAATCCCATAGCCATGAAAGGCTGTGAACCGGAAGAGTACTCGCCAAGGCGGGATCCAGAGAGGCGGCGGATGCTGGAAAGCTGCTATCTGCGCAGGCGAGGAATGGGCCGGGGAGCCGGTCACCGAACACCCATCGGGCCAGTAGGCTGACCCGGAGACGCCACCGTTATCAGGGCGCTGGATATCGTCTGTTTCGAAAATGGATGATGAACCATGGTCGATAGAGGATGGCTTTCATACCTCTTCATCCTCTCTTCAGTCGTCTGTTCGAAGCTTAGGCATGAGCAGGCAGAGTCTACGTAAACAGACCGTATCCGCAGAGTGAGACTGGCGCGGCAAGATAGGCCCATCGTCCTCACGGTGGGTTTTTTCATGCCCGCCGCCGGTCTAACGAGGGTGGCACCGCGGATGCAACCATTCGTCCCTCATGCCCGATACGGGCGTGGGGGATTTTTTTGTTTACCAAGACTTTGCTTCGATGCAAGATCGCCCGCACTTTGATGACCTTTCGCTCCCGATCCAGACCAAAAACAATGCGAAAATCGCCGACTCGGAATTTGAACTTTCCCTTCAGCAGCCCATGCAAGGGTTCGAGAGAAATCCCATCTGCTGTTTCATCAAGGCCCTCAACAGGCCCGCCGCCTCCTCCAATGGGGCCTTATCCATCTGCTCGATAAGTGGCAACAGTCGCTCTTTTGCAGTCATGGGAAATCCACTCCTTTGTCGTGGCCGCAGATGCCTTCACCATGTTCCCTGTGATGCGACGATCCCCTTTGGCGTTTTACAACGCGCTCCTATCCTAATCTCGACAACCATCCTTATCAAGGCGCCCTGGCATGTACCATCCCTCCCTCGATTCTGTCCGCCAACTCGCCCCGCAGGGCAATCTCATCCCCATCTACCGTGTGCTGCCCGCGGACCTGGAAACCCCGGTCTCCGTCTATCTTAAGTTACGCCAGCCTGGTAAATCCTCCTTCCTGTTGGAATCGGTGGAGAAGGGCGAGCAATTGGGCCGTTACTCTTTCATCGGCGTCGATCCGCCCATGACCCTAACCCTGCGTGGGGACCAGGTCATCGTGGGAGGGGCGAATGGAGTCGTTCTGGAAGAGATCGCACGGGAAGACCCTCTCAACGCGCTCTCCGAGCTGTTGCACCAACGACGGCCTATCCCCCTGCCCGATCTCCCCGCCTTCACCGGCGGCGCGGTGGGCTATTGGGGCTACGACATCGTCCGCCATTTCGAGCGCCTGCCCGCCACCGCCATCGATGATCTGCGCCTGCCCGACGCGGTCTTCATGTTGGCCGATAACCTGGTTATCTTCGACCATGTCAAACATCGCCTCATCGTGCTGGCCAACGCCCGGCTGGAGGGCGACGTCACCGCCGCGTACGCGGACGCGGTGGCCCGCATTGAGCACATTGTGGCCCAACTGGCCCAGCCCCTCACCCCGCCCCGTCTGCCCGATGTAAGCGGCGAGGAGGGATGGGTCTCCAACAAAAGTCAGGCCGAGTATGAAGCCATGGTGCGCCGGGCCAAGGAATACATCGTCGCGGGCGATATTTTCCAGGTGGTGCTGAGCCAGCGCCTGAGCAAGCGCACCCAGGCCGACCCCTTCGCCATCTACCGGGCCCTGCGCATGACCAACCCCAGCCCCTATATGTTCTTCCTGGACCTGCCCGACGAGTTGCGGCTCATCGGCGCCAGCCCCGAAATGCACGTGCGCCTGGAAAACGGCGTCGCCCAGGTGCATCCTATCGCGGGCACCCGCTGGCGGGGCGGCACGCCCGAGGAAGACGCCCGCCTGGCCGAAGAGCTGTTGGCCGACCCCAAAGAGCGGGCCGAGCACATCATGCTGGTGGACCTGGCCCGCAACGATCTGGGCCGGGTGTGCAAATATGGCACAGTTCAAGTCCCCACCCTGATGGCGGTGGAGCGCTTCAGCCATGTGATGCACATCGTCAGCGATGTAGTTGGGGAATTGAACAATGGCCTGGATGCCTTCGACCTACTGGAGGCCACCTTCCCTGCGGGCACCGTTTCCGGCGCTCCCAAGGTGCGGGCCATGGAGATCATCGAGGAGCTGGAGGGCGTGCGCCGTGGACCCTACGCGGGCGCGGTGGGCTACATCGGCTACGACGGCAACATGGACGCGTGCATCGCCATCCGCACCATCGTCATGCAGGGCGACATGTGCCACGTCCAGGCGGGCGCGGGCATCGTGGCCGACAGCGACCCCACTTACGAATACAACGAAACCCACAATAAGGCCCGAGCCCTGGCCGTCGCGGTCGAACGGGCGGAAAAAGGGCTTCTCTAATATGGACACAAAGAGGAAAAACCACCAATAGAAAATCAATTTGCGTCCTTGCCATGGGTGTCTTTCTATTTGATCCTCTGCATGAACACTTTGCCAAAAGGAGATAACATGACTACCAAAAAACGCATCCTCACTGGCGACCGTCCCACGGGCCGACTGCATCTGGGCCACTATGTCGGGTCCATCCGCTCCCGAGTGGCTTTGCAGCATCAGTACGAAACCTTCCTGATCATCGCCGATCTGCACATGCTCACTACCAAAAACGCGAAGGAAGACATCGCCCAGATCGACGAAAACGCTCGGCAGATGGTCATCGATCAGATCGCGTGCGGCATCGATCCCAAGCTGGTCACCTTCTACCTGCAATCCGCTGTGCATGAGACCTACGAGCTCAATACCCTCTTCCAAAACCTGGTCACCGTGCCCCGACTGGAGCGCCTGCCCAGCCTCAAGGACATGGCCCGGGCCGCCCACAAGGAGGAAATGCCTTACGGCCTCTTGGGCTATCCCGTGCTTCAGGCCGCGGATATCCTCCTCCCTCGCGCCCATCTCGTGCCCGTAGGCAAGGACAACCTGGCCCATGTGGAGATCACCCGAGAGCTCGCACGACGCTTCAATCGCCTGTATGGCGAGGTCTTCCCCATTCCCGAGGCCCTGGTGCCCGAGGCCGGCATCCTGGTGGGCATCGACGGCCAGGCCAAAATGAGTAAAAGCCTGGGCAACGCCATTATGCTCAGCGACGACGCCAAGACCGTGCGCAAAAAGGTCTTCCGCATGTACACCGATCCCAACCGCATCCACGCCCACATCCCTGGCCGGGTGGAAGGCAACCCCGTTTTCATCTATCACGATGTGTTCAACCCCAACAAAGCCGAGGTGGAGGACCTGAAGGCCCGCTATCGCGCGGGCAAAGTGGGCGATGTGGAAGTAAAGGAGAAGCTGGCCATCGCCCTGAACAACTTCCTGGATCCCATCCGGGAGCGCCGCGCAGCCATCGAGGCGGACGCAGGCTATGTGGATGAGATCATCTACCAGGGCACCATGCGCATGCGCGAAGAAGCCCGCCAGACCATCATCCAGGTGAAGAAGGCCATGGGCCTGACGGGCGTGTGGAATCGCATCAGCCGCCGGGCCGAACGCCGCCGCAAACGGTTGGCCAAAAAGGGGGCGGAGTAGTCCCTATTGGACTTTGTCGGCATTGGTGAGCATGCGGTGAAGTGTTCCGTCATCAGTAATCAGTAAGGATCTTTGTATGATTGCCGTTATCGACAACTACGACTCCTTTACCTATAACCTGGTGCAATATCTGGGTGCGTTGGGGGCCGAGGTGCGGGTGTGGCGGAATGACGCCATCACCCCCGAGGAACTCCAGGCCCTCCACCCCACCCACATCGTCATCTCCCCTGGACCGGGCGCGCCCGAGGACGCGGGCGTCTCCAATGACGTCATTCGCGCCTTCCATGGCCAGACGCCTATCCTGGGCGTGTGTCTGGGCCATCAATGCCTGGGGCATGTCTTCGGGGGGAAGGTGGGCCAGGCCCCGCGTCTCATGCATGGCAAGGTCAGCCCCGTCTACCACTCGGGCGACGATCTCTTTGCAGACATCCCCACCCCCTTCCAGGCCACCCGCTACCACTCTCTCATCGTGTACGAACCCCTGCCGCCGGACTTCATCCTCACTGCGTTCACCGCCGAAGGCGAAGTCATGGCCATGCGCCATAAGGATGCCCCCACCTTCGGCGTTCAGTTCCACCCCGAAAGCATCCTCACCGAGGGCGGCAAAGCCCTTCTCAAGAATTTTCTGATGCTTTGAAGGGGGCATCGCGGGCCGCCGCCCGTGGATGCTGAAATCAGTAAGCAGTAATCTGTTTTGTCTATATCCATCCTGTCGTCCATGGTCATCGGGCTGCTCATCGCGATCCTCCAGTCCGACATTGGGTGTCGGACTGTGGGTCTTGTTTTCAGTGCAGGTGCAATATGAACATCCAAGAAGCCATTGCCCATATCATCCAACACCATTCTCTGACCGAAGATGAAGCCTACCAGGTCATGCATCAGATCATGGCGGGGGAGGCCACGCCCGCGCAGATCGGCGGCTATCTGGCGGCCCTGTCCATGAAAGGCGAAACCGTGGAGGAAATCGCGGGCAGCGCCCGAGCCATGCGCGAACACGCGGTGGTCGTGCATCATCAGGCCGACGGCCAACTGGTGGACACCTGCGGCACGGGCGGGGATCACAGCGGAACCTTCAACATCTCCACCGCGGTGGCCTTTGTGGTGGCGGGCGCGGGCGCGCCTGTGGCCAAACATGGCAATCGCTCCATCACCTCCAAATCGGGCAGCGCAGACGTGCTCAAGGCCCTGGGCGTCAACCTGGATCTCACACCTGAGCAGGTGGGGCGCTGCATCGACGAGGTGGGCATCGGCTTTCTCTACGCCATCTATCACCACCCCGCCATGAAGCACGCCATTGGCCCGCGGCGGGAATTGGGCGTCCGCACCATCTTCAACATCCTCGGCCCCCTGACTAACCCCGCCAGCGCCAGCCATCAGGTCATGGGCGTCTTCTCTCCCGACCTGGTGGAGCCCATCGCCCACGTGCTGGGGCGTCTGGGCGTGCGCGCGGCCTACGTGGTTCACGGTGCGGATGGCCTGGATGAGTTCAGCGCTACGGGCGTCAATCGGGTGGCCCACCTGCGCCTGGGCCAGGTCACGTCCTTCGAGTTCGATCCCCTGGATTTAGGCATCCCCCGCGCGCACTTGCATGACCTGATGGGCGGATCGCCCGAAGAAAACGCGGCCACCCTGCGGGCCATCCTGGCGGGCGAGGAAAGGGGCCCGAAGCGGGATATCGTTCTCCTCAACGCGGCCGCGGCCCTCAGCACCGAGGATGGCGACTGGCAACAGGGGCTAGCTCGGGCCAGGGAGAGTATCGATTCGGGTGCAGCCCTGACTCGTCTCGAACGCCTCATCGCCCTTAGCCAGGCCATGACGTCACCCTAACCCTATGGTTTGGAAGAGGCGACCGGGTTGACTTATCGCGCCAGCAGCCGCAGAAAGCCCTCCAGCATGTAATAACCCATGCCCAGGAAACCCAATAAAATGACAACAGCCAGGATCATGGTGAGCCGATCGTCCCAGGAGTGACGGCTGCATGGGACCTCTCTCTTGACGATGGGGAGCTCGACGCCCTCGGCGAGAGTCAAAGGAACGCCCTGGCTTTGCCACCCTTTCGCCTCCGTTTCATCCATCGCCACAAACGCCATCCCCTCATGGGCAATCGTCCAAAGATGAGCCGTTTCGCCATCATAAAGCGCTGGATCGGTGAGCGCGGGCGAGAGCGCCTCCCAATCACTCAGTGATGGACGGGATAGGAGAAATGCGCGCAATATGTCGTCCAGTGTCAGGCGGATGAAACGGGATGGGCGAAGTTGCTTCGCTCCCCAGAAGTGGCATGTGACAAAGCTTGCCTTGAGTTGGGACTGAAAGGGGCGCAGGGGTTTGGGCAGGGGCGCTCGCACATTGTCATAACGAAATTCGACGGTGTGACTGCGAGCCAGGGCCCATTGCAGCAAACGCAGCCATTGTTCGGACGTGGGATGTTCGAGTCGATAGTAATGCATTGTCATGTCGGTGAGATTAGCACAAAGCCACGGGT
>DUEQ01000446.1 GCA_011192085.1 Caldilineae bacterium | reverse complement strand
TGGGGGTGAATGTGGGCGTGGGGGTGGGCGTAGGGCGGGGATCTTGCCAACGCACGATGGTTCCGGCATCGCCTGCGACCCAGGCTTGCCGCGGCGCGGGGGCGGCCGCGGCAAGGAGATCGAATCCCACGCCGGGGTTGTCTTGCAGCCAGGTGACCCCGCCGTCGCCCGTATAGAGCGCGGTCCCGCCATCTCCCACGGCCCAACCTGTAAATCGATCCGCCATGGACACCCCCCGCAGGTCGTCATCGGCGGGGTTGCTCTGCACTCGCCAGTTCATGCCGCCATCCATGGTGGCCAGAATGACGCCGCCCGCGCCAACAGCCCATCCGTACTGGGCGTTGGCGAAGGCAAGGCCGTAAAACGCGTCCGCACCCCCCAGGGTCTGAATGGTCCAGCTCGCACCGCCGTTGGTGGTGCGCAAGATGATTCCTTCATCCCCGGCGGCCCAACCGATCTGATCGTTGGCAAAGGCGATGGCGTAGATGTCGTAGGACGTGGGGAGGGGTTGTTGAGTCCATGCCTGGCCGTCGAAGTGGTAGAGCTGACCGTTCTCGCCCGCGACCCAGCCCTGGTCGGGGGCGAGGAAGCTGAGGGCGTAAAAGGCGCCGGGAAAAAGAAGGTTCTCCTCCCGCCAGCTCTGACCGCCGTCGACGGTGTAGCGCAACATGCCCTGTGAGCCCGCGATCCAGCCGCGCTGGGCATCGAAGAAGTGGATGGCCAGGATATCGTTGGCGACGCCCGCGTTCATGGGCGTCCAGGTGACGCCGCCGTCGATGGTGCGCACGAGCGCACCGCCATCGCCCGCGGCGAAGCCCAGTTGCTCGTCCAGAAACTGGATGGCGCGCAGGGGGTGGCCTGTGTGGGAGGCCTGTTTCATCCATTCGCCCAGGCCCAGGGGAGCGAGGACCTCCACTGGCTGCGCGGGCGGTTCGGGCGAGGCCAGCATGGGCGCGATGAACAGCAGGGAGCTAAGGATGAAGGCCAGGAAGAGGAGAGGAAGGCGGGTGTGGGACATGGGCTGAGAGCAGGTTCGGTGATCAGTAATCAGTATGCACTATTCAGTATACCTGCTTCAGGTGAAAAGTGG
>DUEQ01000445.1 GCA_011192085.1 Caldilineae bacterium | reverse complement strand
CCCTTCGCTGCATAAAACCCTTCGGCGGCAGCGCCGCTGGGCTCATCCCCGTAAAAACTTACTCCATGTCCGGGACTCAAAGCGCGAAATCCCCGCGGGCTAAGGTTCAATCCCACCCTATCAAAATCGCACCTGGCACGCTCCCTTAGGTTCACAGCCCTATCGTCTCCCCGGGACGAAAGTCTGGCTTTAAGTCCCAATATCGCGGTTCCCCTCTGGGAACCCAGGCCTTCGAGTTCCGTCCGCAGGTTGCTCAGTGCTTGCGAGAAGAGCGCGTCCCTGTCAACTAGCACCACCGCGCCTTTTGGCGCATCGGTGTACTCCCGCGCCAGCGCTGGCAGCTTTCGGATTGACCCTCTATCGCTCATAGGGAAGCCTCTGCTGCAGTCTCGCCCTGTCTCGTCGGCCCAAAAGACCGTGCAAGAGCTGCCTTTCCTTGTCGCCATCCGGGAGCCTATCGGCGACGGCCTGGGCCACCCGCCAGAACGTCTCCAAGGGGCAAGTGAGGCTAGCTAGCAACTCCTCCAGTTCCTGTTCTTTCCCCTGCCCCCAGTACGACGCTGCAAGCTGCAGGGCATCCACAAGGTTTTCTGGAACCACCTTCCCGGCAAACCTACGGTCCTGGGGCCCGAGCAGCCGCAGGTAAGAGCCGTTCTTCTTGATCAATCCCTGCCGTGAGAGGAGTTCCAAGTCCACCCCCACCGATAGGGCTAGTTTGCGGGCTTCGTCGTACGGAACCAAGCCCCGGCCGTAGTTCCATCTCCACAAGAGGTAAAACTGGGTTGCGTTATCCACCCCGGCCAGCTGGCCGTGTTTCAGGATGCGGCGCAGGGCGAATTCCGCGGCAATGCGCCTGGCCAACCCCAGCAGCTCCTCCACGGATACCGGTTCGCCGGACAGCCGTTCCACCCTTTCGTAACGGCCGAACACCTCCACCGCCGGACCGATGGCGGCCATGGAGAAATCCGCCCCGGAGATGCCCTGTCGCCAAAGTTCCGCAAGCCGCTCCGGCAAAACACGCTCCAGCTCCTCCTTCACCCGGCTGTAGTCTCCCACCTCATCGGTGACGCGCTTGCGGCAGACCATGTAGATCGAGGAGGCGAGTGAAGCCGTCTCCTGGGCGTTGAGCCGCGCCCCCATCTCGGTGTGGACCGGCCAGGATGCGGTCATGTAGAGCCCGGCATTGAGGAGCGCTTGGATGATCGCCTCCCACGCTTGTGTCGTCTTGTGGGCAAAGACGATCACCGCGATCCCCTCGGGCTTGAGCACCCGATGGATCTCCCGAAACGCCTGCGTGATCTTCTCCTCAAAGAACCGTTTGGCCTCATCGCGCCCGCCCTGACGGTTCGGATCGGCCACGATCTCCTCCGACTTGGGCGTGAGCGGCGTGGCGAAAAGCTCCGGGTAGAGGTCCCCCACTGTCCGCTTGAGCCACACGTAAAAGAAATCTGAGAGCGCGGAGTAGTTGACGTTGTCGTAGTAAGGCGGGTCGGTGAGCACGGCGTCGAAGT
>DUEQ01000444.1 GCA_011192085.1 Caldilineae bacterium | reverse complement strand
CGGCCTCTGGATGGTTTGATCTATGATCAGCGACATAATCCCGGCGGCTTTGCCGACAAGGCCATCGCTATTTTCACTCAAGGAACGTTTGGCAAGCGAGGTAAGCTGCGAGAGGATGCAACCCTGTCCCTCTGGCGAGTGCGCGGCCCCGTGAAGTGGAATGAAACGACGCCGATGATTGTACTGAGCGACGGGGCCAGCCACAGCGCCGCGGAATACTTCGCTATCGCCATGAAATTATCGAAGCGAGCGACGCTTGTGGGCATGCCCACCGCAGGGAATACCGAAGGCATTACGGGATTCTCGCTCCCAGACGGTTCACTCATCCGCTTGGCCGTGGAAACCCTCATCCTTCCCGATGGCTCCACGATGGAAGGAATAGGGGTTGAGCCTGATGTGTGGGCGCCATTAGGACAATGGGGATTGCGTCAAGACCCAGATGTGCAGTTGCAAAAGGCCATCGAGACTCTGCGCGAACTCTTGCATTGAACATAGACGATGGACTTAGGGCTTTTCCATCGCCTTCTCGTCAGCATCCTCGTGGCAACCGTCCGCGTCGCCTGTCCTGTCTCGCCTGATTCACGGTTGTGAGAGACAGGCGCTGGGGAGGAAGGCGCAGGGCTGGTCGGGAACAGGAGGCGGCGCGACCTTATACTCGGCCAGGATGGTTTCATTGCCTGCGAGCCTGCCATCCAGCCCCAACACATCCAGACGTTCACCCGTTTCCAGGTGATAGAGTCCCACGACCAGGCGGATGGTCTCACCCGGCTGGATGGCGTCGGGCAGGATGTATTCCCGCCAGTCGTTGATAGGTTTCTCGTGAGGCGCAACCGGGATGAACAGGTGGGGCGGGCTGTCGAGTTGAAGCAGGGTCTCATTCCCGCGGCGAACGTGCACGAAGATCTGGTATCCGGCCGGGATGCCTTGATCCCAGCGCAGCCAGAAGTCGAAGGGGCGACCGGGCGCGGGCGCGGCTTCAGGCAGCCAGGCGTGCAGGGGTCTGAGCTCGCCGCCGGGCAGGCGGAAGTGCGTCTGTTGCTCACGTCCTTCCGGTTCGATGCGCTGGCCCAGGTCGGGGGCAAGGAGGAGATCGGGCGGGAGCGGATCCAATTGGTTGGATGGGTTCCAACGCCAGGCTGCGACCAGGGCCAGGGTGCCGTCGGGCGTGTGGAGGGCCGTTTTGGGCGCGGCTTCGGCCGCGGGCAGACGATGCCCGGGTTGGAAGGGATCGGGGCCATGGACGACGCCCACAGCCACGCCCCAGGTGCGAGGCGGGTGCATGGGCAGGGTAGTGATGCGAATGCGGTCGCCGGGCCGCCATCTTGCAGGGGGATACCAGATCAAAGCGGGGGGCGTGCTGTCGTCGTAGGTGTAGAGGAGCCTGCCGTCGGGCGTGCGCACCTCGATCCAGGGCCTCACTGTCCCAGGCTGATAATCTCGCCCCACCAGCCATTGGGTGATGATGGTCGCCTGTCGCCAGCGGGGCCAGACCGTCACCTGCACGTCGTCGAAGGTGAGGGGATAGGCTTGGGCCAGGGCGTCGGGGTCGTCGGGCGTGCGTGCGAAATCGTAAAACGCGTCAGGGATGGTCTTGTTTGCCTCGCCCCGGCGCAACAGTAGATAGCCATCCGCGGCATCAACCACGCCCCATTCTCCGGCCAGCATGACCTGCACCTGGTTGAAGAGGTCGCCCGGCGCCATGTCCGTGTCGCCTGTGACGTCGATAAGGGCCCACTGCGCGGGCAACGCGGGTGGTTTGGGTTCGAGACCGTGTGGGAATTGATAGATGAAGCGGCGGTGGGCGAGATGGGGATGGAGGGCGGCGGTCGCAGTCACGGGCGCGTCGGGCGGGATTTGAGCGAAAAAGCGGTCGGCCAAACGATGATGTTCGGTGATGAGAGGGGGATCGTAGGCCCCGCCGCCGGGCCCGCGCCCCATCTGCGCGTAGGACCACCCTGTCCATCCCAGCAGCCAGACCAGAGTCAGCATGGTGATGAGCCCCCGGCGCAGCGACGCCATGCGGAAGAAGCTCAAGGCTCGGTTCAGGCCGTAGGTCGCGGCCACCGCGAAGTAGGGGACGAGAGGCGCGGTGTAGTGAAAATCGCCGTAGTATTGGGCCGCGAAGGAGCTGAGCAGATTGGCCAGGAGCACGGGGAGGACGATAATTAGTACGTCCAGTCCCAATAGGCTGAGGAAACCAAACCCAGCGAACAGGGCCAGGAGATATTGGATCCGCGCGGGCTCACTGGCCACCGACCACACCAGACCGGGGTTGGTCAGCAGGTTTTTGAAGATGCTGATAGGCGAATTCCCCAACGCGCTGTAGCGCTGGAAATAGACGGAATTCGCGGTGCGGTGCACCTCCGCACCAAACGCGGGCACGATGGCGAAGGTGGCCAGCACGAACCATGCCAGCGCCGCCACGATGACGGCCATCCCTACCCACACCATCCATCTGTCCCCTGACCTCTGACCTCTGGCCTCTGATTTCTGGCCTCCGACCTCTGATCTCCGCACCCACGCGCGCCACAGCGCCCAAGCGCCCAGACCCGCGGCCAGCAGCGCGGCCTCCTCCTTCACCGACGCGACAAGAAGCGCCGCGACCAGGAATTGCCACGGGCGGCGGGCCTCCACCGCCCAGAAGGCCCACAGGATGAGGGGGGCAGCGAAGGGAATGGCGTGGAGTTCAGTGAGAACCGCAGATTGCAGGGAGGCGTTTAGAAGCCAGGCCGCGGCGAAGCCCAGGGCCAGAACCGCGCCCACCTTGCGATGGACCAGCGCGAACAGAGGGATGGCGCCCAGCGCCACGGCCAGCACCTGCAACAGCAGCATGGCCCGCACATCGTTCCAGACCCAATACGCCAGGGAGAGGGGCGCGTAGATGGGCTCGACATGGTCGGTGAGCCGGGTGGAGAGGAAATCTCGCTTGATTTCTTCCACGAAGCGCCCGCGACTCGTGTTCCAGATGGCCTGATCCATCTGGCCCAGGTCAGATTTGTGGGTGCGCTGCGCGGCGTGGAGATCGAAGGCCAGGCCGGTGAAGATGACCACATAGACGGCGATCATCAGGGCGAGGATGGCCCAGGCCAGGCGCTGGCCTCCAGCGTCGCGCGAGTTCGTCGAAGCAGCGGAAGGGGTCATGCAGAGAAGTATACTACATTTCCACGTCAGCCAATACGGGCAGATGGTCGGATGTCTCGCGAGTAGCAGGCGTATCTATCACCCCGCACGCCTTCACGCTCCCGGCCAGGGGCTCCGACAACAGAATGAAATCCATGCGGGCCCAGAGCTCATCATCTCGGTTCCAGGTGGGTTGCGGATGGGAGGCGCACGCGTCCACGTAGCCGCTCTTAAGCAGCAGGGGGATGACCTGGGCCTGAAAGAAGGTGAATCCCCGGGCCTCAGCCTTCGCCCGGAACGCGGCCAGCGCGTCCTTGTCGGGAAAATCCGCGGGATGGTAAGTGTTCAGATCGCCCACAATAACGTGGGGTTTGCCTCGGTCCCGCACCGTCCAGCTCAGCGCCGAACGGACTTGCTGGACCCGCACATCCTCCCGCTTCGGTTCGAGATGGGTGACGTAGAGGGTAAAGGCCGTGTCGTCCGGCAGGAAGATGCGGGTCTCCAGCAGGCCGCGTTGGCGGTTGACCACAGGCGTAAGGTGGTGAGCCGCGCTGGCGAGGATGGGATAGCGGCAGAGAACCGCGTTGCCCGACATGACCTCGGGCAGGTGGAAGGCGTTGGTGGGCTGGAACGCGGGCCCGAACGCGGCTTCCATCCCCAGTTTTCGGGCCAGGTAATCGAGCGCGGGGAGGTTGGGATCGGGCGAGGGATGGGGGTGCAGAACCTCATTCAGTCCGATGACATCGGCATCGGCTTCCCGCAGCACCTCCAGCACCCGTCTTACGTTCGACTCACCCTGGCTGTCCTGCCAGTTGCGGATGTTGTAGATCAATAATTTCATGACGTTGTCACGAATCAGTGGGTTTGTTGTAATTCAACATAAATCGTATGGTTTTTTCAAGAGAGCGTTATGCAGACTGCGACTTTATCAAAAAAGTTGGGTCGTCATCCCCGACGAATTACGAAAGAAAGATCAT
>DUEQ01000443.1 GCA_011192085.1 Caldilineae bacterium | reverse complement strand
GCGGATTTGCACCCCAGCTCAGGATGTGCTAGACTAGCCGGAATTTCAACGCCCTCAGGCGTTTTCAATCGAATACCCACAAAATCTTCTTATCCAGAGAGGCGGAGGGACCGGCCCGATGAAGCCTCGGCAACCAGGACAAGAGCGTCCCAGGTGCCAATGCCGGACAGAATTATTCTGGACGATGAGAGGATTGTCGAATGTAGCGCCATGACAGACCTCTTATCGGAGGTCTTTTTTATTGGGACCGCCGACTGCCTTTCTGGATGCCTTCCGGAGGCAGTCATGCAACCCATCATCCATCAAGAAGCCACCCAAGAATCCCGAACCAACGGCAACCGGCGCCAGGATGCAGCCATCTCGCCCGGCCTCAGCACCCGGACGCTTCACCAGGGCGCACAACGGCGGCATGCGTTTCATAGCCTGACCCCGCCCATCGTCCAGACCGCGGCCTATACCTTCGAAGATACCGACGCGGTCATTGCATTCAAGTCTTCGCCAGAAAAGGCTCGGTTGGAATATGGGCGGTATGGGAATCCCACCGTGCAGGGGGTGGAGAGGAGGATGGCGGCGCTGGAGGGCGGCGAGGCGGCCCTGTTGGTCAGCTCGGGCATGGCCGCGATCACGCTGCCTTTGTTGCTTCTCCTCTCCAGCGGCGATCATCTCATCGTGGGGGATGACACCTATCATCGCACCCGTGTCTTCGCCAACGACTTCCTCGTCCGTTACGGTGTGTCTGTGTCCACGGTTCCAACCACCGATCTGGACGCGATCGAAGCGGCCATCCGCCCAAATACGCGGGTCATCGTCGCCGAAACGCCCACGAATCCTTTCCTGCGCTGTGTGGATCTGGCAGGATTGGCTGACATCGGCCGGGCGCATGGCGTTATCACCCTCATCGACAGCACCTTCGCCACGCCGCTGAACCAACAGCCGTTGCAGTACGGCGTCGATCTGGTCGTGCACAGCGTAACCAAATACCTGGCTGGGCATAATGACTTGCTCGCGGGCGTCGTCGTCGGGCGCAGCGAGCTCATCGAGGCGCTGCGAGACAGCCAAGGCCTGTTCGGCGCAGTGGTGGATCCCTCGACCGCTTACCAGATCCATCGCGGCCTGCAGACCCTGGGCCTGCGCATCGCCCAGCAGAATCGCTCCGCCCTGACCATCGCTCGTTATCTGGATTCGCATCCCAAGGTGCGACGGGTGTGGTATCCGGGCCTGGCGTCTCATCCTGACCATGAGGTGGCTCGGCGGCAGATGACCGGCTTTGGCGGCGTCGTCAGCTTCGAGATCGAAGGGGATGGCGCGGCCGCGTCTCGCTTTGTGGACGCGCTGGAACTGGCCCACATTGCGCCCTCCCTGGGCGGCGTGGACACCCTGGTCATGCAGCCCGCGATCCTCTCCTATTTCAATACCCCTCGCGAACAGCGCCTGGCCCTGGGCATCACCGATGAACTCATCCGTCTGGCCGTGGGCATCGAAGATGAACAGGACCTGCTGGCCGATATCGCTCAGGCATTGGAGGCTGTATGAGCGCTTCGTTGATTCCCCCCGAACATCTCGAAGCCTTGCGCAACATCTACAACAGGCTGATGGAAACCGATATCGTGTGGGTGGTGACGGGCAGCCTGGGCCTGGCCATCAAGGGCATTCCGGTCACGCCCCATGATATCGACATTCAAACGGACAAGGGTGGTGTGGAGGCCTTCGCCCGTCTTTTTACCCCAAATAGGGTGACGGCTCCCTATTTTCGAGAATCAGAACACACCCGATTCTGGTTCGCAGTTTTCGAGATCGCAGGCGTGCCGGTGGAGGTGATG
>DUEQ01000442.1 GCA_011192085.1 Caldilineae bacterium | reverse complement strand
TTGGACAAAAAAGAAGCAGCCAAAGCTGAAGCCGCGGCCGCCCACAACATCGATATCAGCCAGATCGAGATGGACGACTCCATCAGCCTGTATCTGAAAGAGATCGGTCGCGTGCCCCTCCTGACTGCTGCAGAGGAGGTCGAGCTAGCCAAACGCATGGAGCGCGGACAACTGGCCCAGCAGCGCCTGGAAGAGGGCGTCGAGGACCCCATCGAGCGAGAATACTTGCTGTGGGTGGTTCGGGACGGCGAACGGGCCCAGGAACACCTGATCAAAGCCAACTCCCGCCTCGTCGTCAGCGTGGCTAAGAAGTACGTAGGCCGGGGCGTCCCCTTCCTCGATCTCATCCAGGAGGGGAACATTGGCCTGATCCGGGCGGTCAATAAGTTCGACTACCGCCGCGGGTACAAATTCAGCACCTACGCCACCTGGTGGATTCGCCAAGCCGTAACCCGCGCCATCGCCGACCAAGGCCGCACCATCCGCGTGCCCGTGCACATGTACGAGCAGATCAATCGTCTTACCCGCACCAGCCGTCAGCTTGTGCAGGAGCTGGGCCGCGAGCCCACCACCGAGGAGATTGCTGAAGCGTTGGGCGTCTCTCCCAAAAAAGTGGAGCAAGTCATCCGGGTGAGCCAGCGCCCGCTCTCCTTGGAAATGCCCGTGGGCGAGGAGGAAGACAGCTATCTGGGCGACTTCATCCCCGATGAGGACGCCCAATCCCCCACCGACGAAGCCTCTCGCCAGCTCCTGCGGGAGGTCATCGACGAGATCTTCGCATCCCTTTCCCCTCGCGAGGTGCGCATCCTACAGCTTCGCTTCGGGCTGGTGGATGGATACAATTACACGCTGGAAGAGGTGGGGCGCAAGTTCGGCGTCACCCGCGAGCGCATCCGCCAGATCGAGGCCCAAGCCCTTGGTCGCCTTCGCCACCCCAGCCGCAGCCGCAAACTCCGAGACTACCTCTCCTGACCCCAACTGGAGGCCTGTCATGTCATCAGCCACATCCTCATTCCTGAAATTCGTGGGCGGCGTCACCCTGGGCGCCGCCATTGGCGTCGGCATCTACCTCGTCGTCACCTCCGACAGCGAGGAGGGCGTGATTCACGGCATCAAGGAAACCATTAGCCACGCACTAGAAGAAGGACGCCGCGCGGCGGAGCAGCGCCGTCTGGAGCTAGAGCGAGAGCTTGGATTCTCGCTGGAAGAGCCCCTCACCCCCGCCCTGCAAACAGCCACCCCCGAATCCTCCCCGCCCGACAGCACTCCGGTCGAAAGTTA
>DUEQ01000441.1 GCA_011192085.1 Caldilineae bacterium | reverse complement strand
TCATCCCGTGGGATGAGCGATCTGGAGGATTTTTTGAAACAGAATTGGACGCGAAATGCTTTCGTCTATATCTTGATACTTGTCGCCGCGATTGCGCTTTTCCTCGGGGTCGATCCCATGACGGACGCCGGCCCAAAGGAAATGGATATGTCCACCCTGGCGGCGAAGATCAACGCGGGTGAAGTCCGGTCCATCGTTATTCGCGATAACAATCTGACCATTACACTCAAAAATAAAGACATTTACCGCTCCTATAAAGATGAGGGGGCCAGCCTGCTGGAAACGCTGCGGGCGATGGGCGTCGCCACAGAGGCGATGCGCACTGTGCAGATCAACGTGGCTCCGCCCAGCCAGATGGGGAACTGGATTACCCTGTTAGGCGCCATCCTGCCGCTGTTGCTGGTGGGTGCGCTATTCTTCTTCCTCATGCGTCAGGCCCAAGGCTCCAACAGCCAGGCCATGAGTTTTGGCAAGAGTAAAGCGAAGATGATGACGGGTGACAAGCCCACCATCACCTTCGATGACGTGGCCGGGGCTGAGGAGGCCAAGGAGGAGCTCAAAGAGGTGGTCGAGTTCCTGCGCGAGCCGGAGAAGTTCGCGGCCTTGGGCGCGCGCATTCCCAAGGGCGTGCTCATGGTGGGCCCCCCCGGCACGGGCAAGACCCTCATGGCCAAGGCGGTGGCAGGGGAGGCGGGCGTGCCCTTCTTCTCCATCTCGGGCTCGGAGTTTGTGGAGATGTTCGTGGGCGTGGGCGCGAGCCGGGTGCGAGATCTGTTCGAGCAGGCGAAGCGGAACAGCCCCTGCATCATCTTCATCGATGAGATCGATGCGGTGGGGCGGCATCGCGGCGCGGGCTTGGGGGGAAGTCATGATGAGCGGGAGCAGACGTTGAACCAGATTTTGGTGGAGATGGATGGGTTCGACACGGACACGAATGTCATCGTCATTGCCGCCACGAACCGGCCCGACATTCTGGACCCGGCTCTGCTGCGTCCGGGCCGCTTCGACCGACGCGTCGTGCTGGACCGGCCCGATGTGCGCGGCCGTCGCGCCATCCTGGGCATCCATGTGCGGGGCAAACCCCTGGCTTCCGATGTCGATCTGGATGTGTTGGCCCGGGCAACCCCCGGCTTCGTGGGCGCGGACCTGGAGAATATGGTCAACGAGGCCGCGATCCTGGCCGCGCGACGAGGTAAGAGGCGAATCGCCATGAGCGAGTTCGAAGAGGCCATCGAGCGGGTGGCTCTGGGCGGTCCAGAGCGCCGCAGCCGGGTGTTGGGCGAGGAGCAGCGCAAGCTCACCGCCTATCATGAAGCGGGCCACGCGGTCGCAGCCAAGGTGCTGGAACCGGAAAACCCCGTCCAGAAGGTGACCATCATCCCTCGCGGCCAGGCAGGTGGTTATTCCTGGCAGGTGCCGGATGAAGAGAAAACCTTGCAGGATGTGGAGGAATTGCAAAAGCGCATCGCTGTGGCTTTGGGCGGGCGCATCGCTGAGGAAATCATTTTTGGCGATATTTCCAGCGGCGCGGCCTCCGACTTGCAGCATGTCACTCAGATCGCCAGGAATATGGTGACCCGGTTTGGCATGAGCAAGAAGCTCGGGCCCATGGTCTTTGGCAAACGCAACGAACTGGTCTTTCTGGGGCGGGAGATCCACGAACAGCGGGATTACAGCGAGAAGACCGCAGCCGAGATCGACGAAGAAGTGAGCCGGATCGTTCGGGAAAGTTACCAGATATGTTACGATGCCCTGACCACCCACCGCGACAAACTGGAGTTGGTGGCCCACGCTCTATTGGAGCGGGAAACCCTGACCCGCGAGGAATTTGCGACGTTGTTTGATACGGGCGAGCTGCCCGAACTTCCGCCCAGCGAACCCCCCGCCCAGGCGTCCAAAGCGCCCAAACCGGTGACTTCCTCCGGCCATGAATCCGCGCCCGGGCCTTCCACCCCGCCAGCGCCAGCCCCCGCTTAAAGGAAAGGGAACGCTCATTTTTCATTGAGGTGCGTCGCACATCCGAAGTGCGACGCACCTTTTGAACAAAAGTAAAGAAGCCCTTCGAGATGCAGCGGAATCTCGAAGGGCTTTTCACGTTAGATGGCTACTTTCTGCTCGATGGCCTCCTGAGCCAGGGCGATGAACGCCTCTACGGACATGGCGCCCAGGCGTTTGCCATTGCGCAGACGCACATTCACCTGGCCCGCGTCCATCTCCTTCGCGCCCAGCACGAGCATGTAGGGGATCTTTTCAAGTTGGGCGTTGCGGATCTTGGCGTTCATGCGGCTGTCGCCGTCATCCACCTCGACTCGCAGCCCCGCCTCTTTCAGCTTGCGGGCGATGTCCTCGGCGTAGTCGTTCTGCGCGTCGGTGATGGGAATGAGTTTGACTTGCACCGGGGTGAGCCACACGGGGAAGTTGCCTCCATAGTGCTCGATAAGCACGCCGAAGAAACGCTCCATGCTGCCCATGAGCGCCCGGTGGATCATGTAGGGGCGGTGCTGCTGGCCATCGGGGCCGATGTAGGTGAGGTCGAAGCGTTCGGGCAAGTTGAAGTCGAACTGGATGGTGCTGAGCTGCCAGGGGCGTTCCAGCGCGTCGGTGACGTAGATGTCGATCTTGGGGCCGTAGAACGCGCCGTCGCCCTCGTTAATATCATAGGGATGGCCGCTGCGCTTCAGGGCTTCCAGCAACGCGTCCTCGGCCGCGTCCCACTTGGCCTCCTCGCCCACGCGCTTCTCGGGCCGGGTGCTGAGATAGAGCTTGAAATCCTCAAAGCCAAAGTCTTTGAGCAGGCTGATGCTGAAATGGAGCACCCGGTCGATCTCCTCGGGCATTTGGTCGGGCGCGCAGAAGAGATGCGCATCATCTTGGGTGAACCCTCGCACTCGCGTGAGACCGTGCAACGTGCCCGACCGCTCGTAGCGATAGACGGTGCCCCATTCCGCCCAACGCAGGGGGAGATCCCGATACGATCGCACCCGACTCTTGTAGATCTGCACGTGGAAGGGGCAGTTCATGGGCTTGAGATAGTACTCCTGGTTGTCGATGTCGATGGGCGCGTACATGCCCTCCTTGTAAAAATCCAGATGTCCGCTGGTCTCCCACAACACCGACCTCCCGATATGGGGCGTGAACACGAACTCATAGCCCCCCTCCAGGTGCATCCGCTTAGCGTGCTCCTCCATGAGGTAGCGGATGAGTCCGCCTCTGGGATGCCAGAGGATGAGGCCGCCGCCCACC
This sequence comes from Caldilineae bacterium, assembly GCA_011192085.1. Classification (GTDB taxonomy): domain Bacteria; phylum Chloroflexota; class Anaerolineae; order J102; family J102; genus M2005. The sequence goes on along the minus strand of DUEQ01000441.1, from coordinate 1,148 downwards.
ATCTCATGATTCGTGCTGAACAAGTCTAACTCCTTGCCCAGCTTGCGATGGTCGCGCTTTTTGGCCTCTTCCAGGCGTTTCAGATAGGCCTTGAGCTGCTTCTTGTTCTTCCAGGCCGTGCCGTAGATGCGCTGAAGCATGGGGCGGTTCTCATCCCCCCGCCAATACGCGCCCGCCACGTGAAGCAGCTTGAACGCGTCGGGCGGGATCTGGCCCGTATGCTCCACATGCGGCCCGCGGCACAGGTCCTCGAAACCATCGTGGCGATATGTGGAGATCTCCACCGCGCCCTCGATGGGCTCGCCGTTTTCGTCCACGCCGCCCTGCTCCAGACCATCGATGAGCTCCAGCTTGTAGGGCTGATCCTTGAACAGCTCCCGGGCCTCTTCCGCGGTGACAACCCGTTTCTCGAAGAGATATTTGGCCGCGATGATCTGGCGCATGCGCTTCTCGATGGCTTCCAGATCCTCGGGCGTGAAGGTCTTGAGCTTGCCCTCCTCGTCCCGGCCGAGATCGAAGTCGTAGTAGAAGCCATCCTTAATGGGCGGGCCAATGGCCAGTTTGGCCTCAGGGTAGCGCTCTAGCACGGCCTGGGCCATGATGTGCGCGGCGGAGTGACGGATTTTGTAGAGATCGTCGTAGTCGCGGTTTGGTTTCTTTTTGGGAGATCCCATGAGTCTGGCTTGCCTCCGATGATTTGGGGATAATAATAGAAAAACTCCGCCGTCCCAAGGGACGCGGAGTCGCGCGGTTCCACCCTCGTTGACCGGCCTGGCGGCCGGCCCACTCGATGGAGCGATAACGGCGTCCAGCCGGGAGAAGATACTGGCCTCACATGGCGTTCCCTTCTCCACTCCCGAGGGGTTTTCGCAGGTCCGAACTCGATGAAGGCTTCCAGCCGCGGCCTCCACTCTCTGGCGATCCGATGGCCTGCTACTCGTCTCGGTCAACGCGTTCAGCTATCGGTTGACGGCTTCATTGTAGCATGCGGGCCATATGCTGTCAACAAATCCCCGTTTTGGCTGAGCCCTACAGGGGGAGGCCATCATGGTCTGCAGGCATCTTTTCTGAGCAAGATCTCCCTCCCCTGACAGTCGATTCGCTCCCTTTCAAGAGAAAACAGGGGAGGGGGCGCATATCCACGAACT
>DUEQ01000440.1 GCA_011192085.1 Caldilineae bacterium | reverse complement strand
CTTGCAGGAGAAGGAGCACGAAGAGCCTCTGCGCATCGAGTAGCATTTCGTCGTCGCATCGCACTATTCTGGAGAACGATTATGGCTTCCGCAACGTTATTGGGCCTGCTCGCCCTATCGATGTTTGTTTTCTTCTTTATTTTGATCCTGGTCGGGTATCCGGTCGCGTTTTCTTTTGCCGGCACCGCTGTCATCTTCACGATCCTCGGCATCGCCCTAGGTGCGTTCAATCCCAACCTGCTCAAGCTGTTGCCCAGCCGCTGGTTTGGGAGTATGAATAATTTTACTTTGCTCGCCATTATTTTCTTCGTTTTCATGGGCGCGGTGTTCGAGAAGTCGGGGCTGGCTGAACAGTTGCTCACCACCATCGGCATCGTGCTGGGGCCCCTGCGCGGCGGTCTCGCTCTGACGGTGGTCATCGTGGGCACGCTGCTGGCCGCGGCCACAGGCGTGGTGGCCGCCACGGTCATCGTCATGGGGCTCATGTCTCTGCCCATCATGGTGAAATACAAATACGACCATCAGCTCGCCACCGGCGCCATCATCTCCTCTGGCACCCTGGCCCAGTTGCTGCCCCCCAGCCTCGTGCTGGTGGTGTTGAGCGATCAGGTGGGCATCAGCGTGGGCGATCTGTTTATGGGCGCGCTGATCCCGGGCCTGATCCTGGCGGGGATGTATGGGTTGTATGTCCTGGTGGTGGCCTGGCTCAAGCCGGAGAAAGCGCCCGCGCTGCCCCCGGAAGCCCGAACCTACCAGGGTTGGGGCCTGGTGCGGCGGGTGATGGTGGCTGTGGTGCCCCCTCTGATTCTTATCTTCGCGGTGTTGGGTTCCATCTTCTTTGGCTTCGCCACGCCCACCGAGGCGGGCGCGGTGGGTGCGTTTGGCGCGGTGGTGCTCACCGCCATGAACCGCAATCTCACCTGGGACCTGATCAAGAAAGCGGCCCGCTCCACCGCCAACATCACGTCCCTGGTGCTCATGATCCTGTTCGCCTCCACCTACTTCAGCATCGTGTTCGATGGCCTGGGCGGCCAGGAGTATGTGAAATCCCTGCTCACGAACCTGCCGGGCGGCTACTGGGGCTTCATCATCATCGCCAACATCGCCATCTTCCTCCTGGGCATCAACCTGGAGTTCATCGAGATCAGCTTCATCGCCATGCCCCTGCTGGTGCCCGCGGCCCGAGAGCTGGGCGTGGACCTGGTGTGGTTCTCGGTGATGATGGCCATCAACCTGAACATGGCTTTCATCTCCCCGCCTGTGGGCTTCTCCCTCTTCTATCTACAAAGCGTGGCCCCGCCAGAAGTGAAGACTATCGACATCCACAAGGGAGCCATCCCCTTCATGGTCTTGCAGGGGGTGGGCCTCATCATCGTTATGCTGATCCCCGAAACCGTGACCTGGCTGGTGAACCTCTCCGCACATTAGCGAGGCTCTCCAGAGCATGGACGATGGGCGATCGCGTTCATACGTTTCCATCGACTATCGTCCATCATCTATCATCCGACGCAAAAGGGACGCAGCCTTCTCGGTTGCGTCCCTTTG
>DUEQ01000044.1 GCA_011192085.1 Caldilineae bacterium | reverse complement strand
CGAGGAGATCAAACGCTCCTATCGCAAACTGGTCAAGCAATATCATCCCGATATCTACAAGGGTGAGGATGCGGATTCCCGCATCAAAGAGATCAACGAAGCCTATGAGGTGCTGGGCGATCCCCAGAAGCGCGCCCGCTATGACCGGTATGGGCATGCGGGGGTCTCCGGCGCCGCTGGCGCGGGGGGCTATGGGCCCGCGCCTGGCGGCTTCGCGGATGTCGGTGATATCTTCGAGGAGATCTTCGGCGCGGGCTTCGGCTTCGGTCGCGGCGGCCGCCGACAGGGGCCGACGCGCGGCGCGGACCTCCGAGTCGATCTGACCATCGAGTTCGAAGAGGCGGTGATGGGGACGGAGAAGGAGATCGAAGTCACCCGCCATGAGACCTGCCCTCGCTGTCATGGCTCGGGCGCGGAGCCGGGTACGCATCCCATGCGCTGTCCCACCTGCAATGGCATGGGCCAGGTGCGTCAACGCCAGCAGACCATCTTCGGCACCTTCGTCAATGTCAGCACCTGTCCCCGCTGCAAGGGCGCGGGGGAGGTGGTGACCACGCCTTGTCGGGAGTGCCATGGCGCGGGCCTGGTGGAGGTCACCCGGCGTCTGCGGGTGAAAATCCCCGCGGGCGTGCAAGAGGGCACGCGCATTCGCCTTCCTGGCGAAGGGGAGCCGGGCAAGCGTGGGGGACAACCTGGCAACCTGTATGTGTTCATCTCCGTCAAGCCTCACAAGTTGTTCAAGCGGGTGGATGATGACATCCTGCTGGAACTGCCCATTAACATCGCTCAGGCGGTGTTGGGCGCCGAGGTGGAGGTGCCCACGCTGGACGGCCCCAAGCTGGTGAAGATCCCCGCGGGCACGCAGCCAGGCAAAGTGTTGCGGCTGCGCGGGCTGGGCGTGCCCCATTTGCGGGGCGGCGGCCGCGGCGATATGCTCATCACCGTGGACGTGCACATCCCCAGGCAGTCGGAGCTGACCGAAGAGCAGAAGGAGCTGTTCTATCGTCTGGCCGAAACCCTGGAGCCCATGCCGGTGGAATCTCGCAACGAGCAGGGCGGCTTCTTCGAGCGCATGCGCGAGGCGTTGGGATTGTGACCGATCTCCTCGAATTCTCCCTGCCCGTGGCCACGCCCGACCCGGACGCGGCGCCCGTTGAGGCTGCGATCGCGTGGTTGGAGCCCTATTTCCATGGCGGCGTCGTGGTCGAAGTGAGCGGCTTCGGGCCCTATGGCGAGGTCGAGGGGGCGCAGACGCTGGTGCGGGGTTATCTGGCTGACGCCCCAGAAACCGCCCGTCTGCTGGATCAGCTTATGCGCGAGCTCCCTGCTCGCCCCTTTGCAGATAACTATGGCGAGCCGCGAGTCAGACATCTGGCCACCGAGGATTGGGCTGAGGCATGGAAACGGCATTATCGCCCCCTGCGCATCGGCCAACGCATCGTGATCAGTCCCTCGTGGGAGGAGCCCGCGCTGGGAGCGGGGGATGTGCTCATCAAGCTGGACCCGGGCATGGCCTTTGGCACGGGAACGCATCCCTCCACCCAGCTCGCCCTGCGCCTCTTGGAGCAGCATATCCGCCCCCGATCGGTCGCGCTCGATGTGGGGACGGGCTCAGGCGTCCTCGCCATCGCTGCGGTGAAGCTGGGCGCGACCCGGGTCATCGCCACGGACATCGACCCGGAGGCGGTGCGCACCGCGGAGGAGAACGCCCGTCTCAACGAGGTTCGGAATCAGATCACCTTGCTGGTGGAATCGGTGATCGACTCGGGACGCTACGATCTGGTCGTGGCCAACATCCTGGCCGACGTCCTCGCAGACCTGCTTTTGCACGAGAACCTGGCCGCGCGCCTGGCGTCAGGGGGCGTCCTCATCCTCTCTGGCATCATCAAGCAGCGCCGCGAGGTGGTGGACCTGGCGCTGAGGGCAGCGGGGATGGAGGTCTTTGACGTCGTCACCGACGGCGACTGGATCGCACTGGCGGCCCGGCATGCTTCCTGAGTCCCATGCATCGATTCTTCCTCCCGCCCGACGCCTTCCGAGGCGATGTGGTACGCTTTCCGCCTGACATCGCCCGCCAGTTGCGCCTGGTGTTGCGCGCGCAGCCGGGCCAAGAGGTGATGGCCCTGGATGGCGAGGGGGGCGCGTATCGGGTGGCGCTGGTGGAGGTGACCAAGCAGCGGGCCGTGGGGCGCATACGCGCCCGCCTCGTCGCGACCGGCGAGCCCGTGGGCGAGCTGATTCTCTGCCCCGCCATCAGCAAGGGCGAGCGATTCGAATGGGTGTTGCAGAAGGGCGTGGAGCTGGGCGTGACCACGTTTCAGCCCATCATCACCCAGCGCACCCTGCGCCGGTCACCCAGTTCAGGCCGCTGGGAACGCTGGCGACGCATCATCCGCGAGGCCGCGGAGCAGAGCGGGCGGGGTCGGCTGCCCCGGCTATTGGCGCCCATCCCCCTGCCCCAGGCCCTGTCTCAGGCCCAGGGCCTCGCACTCATCCCCTCGGTGCTGGCCCAAACCCCTGTGCGTCAGGCCCTCGCCAACCTATCTTGGCCCGTGACTCTCTTTATCGGGCCTGAGGGCGGGTTTGCTTCCGAGGAGGTTGCCCAGGCCCAGGCCGCGGGCGTCCTCCCCGTCACCCTGGGCCCCCGCATCCTCCGCACCGAGACCGCGGCCATCGTCCTTACCGCGCTGGTCATGGCCGCGCTGGGCGAGCTGGATCAACCGGCCCTGGGAAATGGCCAATAGCCAATGGTCAAGGGCCTGCTCATCGCGCCCCTATTTCCAAAGGAGAGATCATGCCCGCACCATATCCAACCATCTCCCAAACTTTGACCATACGGGGGGTCCCCTTTGCATGGGGACGCCGCACCTACATCATGGGCATCCTGAACGTGACGCCCGATAGTTTCTCTGGCGATGGTCTGTTGCAAGAGAGAGACCGGGTGGCCGCGGCACTGGCTCGGGCCCGGCAGATGCTGGCGGAGGGCGCGGATATCCTGGATGTGGGGGGGGAAAGCACCCGCCCTGGCTCGGAGCCCGTGCCCGCGGAGGAGGAGCTGCGCCGAGTGATCCCGGTGGTGCAGGCGTTGCGAGCTGAAACGGACGCGGTCATCTCCATCGATACCAGCAAGGCCGTGGTGGCCGAGGCCGCGCTGGCCGCAGGCGCGGATATCGTCAACGATGTGTGGGGGTTGCGATTAGACCAGGATATGGCCCGCGTCGTGGCCGAGCGGGGCGCGCCCGTCATCCTCATGCACAACCGCTCCAATCCCAAACAGGCGGCCATCGATCCCGAATTGGGCGGGCGCTATGTGGGCGTGGCGTATGATAATTTGATGGAGGATGTGAAGCGTGAGCTGGGGATTTGCCTGGAGATCGCCCATCGGGCGGGGATCCCCGATGAACGCATCATCCTGGACCCAGGCTTGGGCTTCGGCAAGACGGTGGCGCAAAATCTGGAGCTTATCGATCGTCTGGATGAGATCAAGGGGATGGGGTATCCTCTGTTGCTGGGAGCCAGCCGCAAATCCTTTGTCGGCTATACGCTGAATCTCCCCCCCGACCAGCGATCCGAAGGCTCGGCCGCGATCACAGCCATCGGCATCGATCGAGGCGCGGATATCGTGCGCGTGCATGATGTCCATATCCACGCTCGCGTCGCCCGCATGACCGATGCCATCGTGCGGCGCTGAGGGAGACGGCGATGCCCTTTGGCGAGCATTGGGAATGGCGTGGATTTGGCCATGCGTCGCCCCAGTTCCGGGCCTGGTTCCAATCCCTGCCGCCCCTTTATCCTCCCAACAAGGCGTTGTTACGCGATGCGTATCTGTGGACGCCTGGCTGCATGCACAATGTGAAGCTGCGCTCCGATGCCCTGAAGCTCAAGCGCTTCATCGCCCGGCAGGGGGCGTTTGAGCGTTGGCTGGAGGACCCGCGCGACCTCCTTCCCTTTCCCCTGCATCCCGAGCATGTGCGTCAGGTCCAGGCGCTTTTGAACGCGCACTTCCCCTCCATTCCCCAGGAGCCCGCGTCCCGAGAGGCGTTTCTGGCGCTGGTTGCCCGGGCGCGGCCTCCTGTGCGGGTGATCGTCGCGCTCAAACAACGTCGCCTCAGCCGTTGGCGGCTGCCTTCGGGCGAGGAGGTCATCGTCGAATGGACGCAGCTTCACCAGCCCGAAAGGGTGGAGACCGTCGCCATGGAGCACGATAACCTTCAGACGCTCATTCGGGCCTGGGAGGGGCTTTCATCACACCTCGCGGGCCTCCGTCCTATGAACTACCTCACCTTCATTGCGCGTTGGGCCGGGGATTAATCGCCCGCGTCGGTAATCAGGGCCATCCATTGTCGCCAATTGGGCGGAGGGTGCGCTTCCTCTTGTGTTGAGTCCCCGCGAGACGGGGCTTTTGGCTCTCCCTCTGTGGGCGAGGCGGCGGGGACGGGGATGTAGATGTGCTCGCCTCGCTGCACCCAGCCCATTTCCTCCTTCGAAAACGCCTCCACCACCGCGGGGGACATGCTGTTCACGAAGTCTTCGTCGACCGCGATCTGTTCTTCTTGCACGTCGGCGACGGCGCCTTCCAACTCGGCCAGTTCATCCTGGGCTGCGCGGATGCGCATCACGTTTTGCGCGTATTTGAACGCAAATAGGCTGAGGAGGAAGATGGCCAGGATAATCACCCCTTGTCGG
>DUEQ01000439.1 GCA_011192085.1 Caldilineae bacterium | reverse complement strand
TTTCTCGACATAAACAGCAAAGTTGTGGGAAAACTGTGGGATAATGTGGGATAATGTGGGATAATTCAGGGCAAGGCAGTTCACGCGCTGGCCCCGCCCCATGCCTTGCTTGCTATCCCGGGATGCCCTTGCTACAATCCAGCCATTGTCTGGATGTCAAGCACGTTTTACATAATCGAAAAAACGGTCTCTCGCTTCACCATTACCTCGCCCGCATGCTGCCTCCTCATGTCGGGCGTACGCAAGGTTTTTATGTCGAACAAAGAAGCCTCAATTATTTTCCTTCCCTCCGGGCGGCGCGGCCGGTTTCCCCACGGCGTCACCCTGCTCGACGCGGCCCGCGCCCTGGGCGAACCCATCGAAAGCACGTGCGGCGGCCACTTGCTGTGCGGTAAATGTCAGGTGCGCATGGAATCGGGGGCGTTCGCCCGCTTCGGCGTCCATTCCTCGCCCGACCACGTCTCCCCGCCCACCGAGGAGGAGCTGCGCTGGCTACCCTCTCCCACCCCATTGCGCCTGGCCTGTAATGCCCGCATCCAGGGCGACCTGGTGGTCTTCGTGCCTGAACACGCCCGCATGCATCGCCAAACCATCCGCAAGGTCGCGGGCCAGAGGACCATCGAGGTCGTCCCCACGATCCACCAAGTTTATGTCGAGTTGTCTCCCCCCACCCTGGCGGATCGCCGCAGCGATTGGGAGAGGCTGGCCGCGGGGCTGGCCGAGCAATGGAATCTGAAGGATGTGCGCATCGCCTACCCAGCTCTGCGCAGCTTGCAAAGCGCTTTGCGTGAGGGAAATTGGCGGGTTACAGCGATTATTTGGGACGAAAGCCTGGTGATCGAGGTGCGGCCTGGCTATCGAGAAGGCATTTGGGGGTTGGCGGTGGATGTGGGGAGCACGACTATGGCCGCTTACCTCTGCGATCTGCAAACGGGCGACCTGCTGGCCTCCCACGCAATGATGAATCCTCAGGTCGCCTATGGCGAGGACCTGATGAGCCGGATCAGCTACGCCGCCCAGAACGAGGAGGGCCTGAAGAAGCTGCATCGGGCCGTCATTGGCGCGTTCAATCGCCTGGCCGGGGAAGCAGCCCGGAAGGCGGAAATCGGTCAGGAGGATATCCATGAAGCCGTGATCGTGGGCAACACCACGATGATGACGTTGTTCCTGGGCCTCGATCCCCGTTCTTTGGGCGAAGCGCCCTTCACCCTGGCCCATCGAGACGCCATGGACTGGCCCGCTTCCCCTCTCAAACTGCGTTTGCATCCCGCGGCCAACATCCACATCCTCCCCGCCATCGCCGGCCATGTGGGCGCGGACAACGTGGCCGCGCTCTTGGCTGAGGAGCCGGAAACCCTATCCCAGCCCGCGCTCATCATCGATGTGGGCACCAACGCCGAGATCGACCTGTGGGATGGCCAACAGCTCTACGCCGCCTCTTCTCCCACAGGGCCAGCCTTCGAAGGCGCACAAATCGCATTTGGGATGCGGGCCGCGCCCGGAGCCATCGAACGGGTGCGCATCGACCGGGAATCCCTGGCCGTGCGCTACAAGGTCATCGGCGAGGCGCGCTGGAGCGACCAGTGGACGCCCGAGGAGCCGCCCGCGGTCGCGGCCAGCGGCATCTGCGGTTCGGGCGTCATCGAGGCGGTGGCCGAGCTCTTCCTGGCCGGGATTCTGCTTCCTGACGGGCGATTCAATCCCGACAGCGCCAGCGATCGCCTGCGCTGGGAAGGCAAGCGGGGTGCGTTCGTCCTGGCCCGGGCTGAGGAGACGGCCATGGGCCAGGACATCCTCATCACCAGCGAGGATGTGCGGGCCATCCAACTGGCCAAGGCTGCGCTCTACGCCGGTTGCAAGGTCCTCATGCAGGAGGCGGGGATCGCCCGCGTGGATCGGGTGACCCTGGCGGGCGCGTTCGGCAGCTACATCTCCCCCACCCACGCCCTCGTGTTGGGCCTCATCCCCGACGCCCCCCTCGACCACGTGGTCGCCGTGGGCAACGCCGCGGGCGACGGCGCCCGCATCGCCCTGCTGAATCGGGAAAAGCGGGCCGAGGCCCGGCGTATCGCCCGCTCCGTCCGTTATGTCGAGACAGCCACCCACCCCGCCTTCCAGACCGAATTCGTCAAGGCCATCCACCTCCCCCATCAGGAGGACGCCTTCCCCCATATCGCCAGCCTGCTCCCCCCGCGGCGTTCGGCGCCCCGCGGCCGGGCCCGCAGGCGTCCGCGTTCATCCGCCTGAAATGGATGGAAGAGGATGGTGGTTGCGCTGGCCATCATCCATCGACTTCAAAAATGGAGCGAAACGGTAAAAAGAGGCCCGCTCCCGAAAGCGAGATGGGAGCGGGCGGGTGCAGGTGGAGATGCGGGGAATCGAACCCCGGTCCGGGACAGTCGCCTGCGTGCGTCTACAAGCTTAGTCACAGCTTGCTGTTTCGCCCGAGGGGCGGCTGTGACCCCGCCCACGGTTCGGGCTAGCCGATGCATCTTTTGCCCGGCTTATCGGCGTCCGCCGGACAGCACCCTGCAGTCTATGACGGCGGACCAGGTGCGCTGCCGGGACCCGCACCTGGGGCCGTGACCGCTATCTCAAGCGGTCATGCCTGCTTCCGCTTGCTTACGCAGCCAGCGCGTAGGCGTTGGTGCGGGCGAAGCCGAAGTTGAAGGCCTTGCCAGTGTTTTTGGCACTTATTGTGTTGCCCGTTGTTAACGAGGTCAGGCGCCTCGGCTTGCAGCACGCAAACGAATCTCTGCCCCGTCGAAACCTTTCATCCCCATGATGACCAGTAGATCGCGATTTTGAAGGCTTGGGCCCAGCCAGATTGCGAATCTGGCGGGATTGACGCTGAAATCGCCGTGTGATCTACTGAATGACAGGTTGAGGCAG
>DUEQ01000438.1 GCA_011192085.1 Caldilineae bacterium | reverse complement strand
TTCCAAAGTCGGCGCCGCCCAGGTGACGTTGGTTGATGTAGTTGGGGGAGGAAGTATCATAGTAAATCATGTTTACCAGATAACCATTCGCCTGGCCGCCCACGTTGTGGGACCAAGTCTCGGCAGTATCCTGGCTCACTACCTGCCAACCGCTCTCATAATCAGGCCGGGCCGTGCGCCAGATACGGATGCGCACCTGTTCGGCGTAGGTATCCTCTGGCCGCCGGTAGACGGTGATGGCGGATGTGGTCAGGTTGCGCCAGTAGGCCCCTACGCGGTCGTCTTCCTTCCCGGCGACGTTAGCGCCAAAGTCAGCTCCACCATAGTAGCGCTGGTTGATGGTGCTGTCGTACTTGTATTGCATGTCCACCAGGTAGTCCGAATAGTCACCGCCGAGATCGTGGGTCAAGGTTGTGGCCGCTGCGCCAGCCGTCAGGCTGACCCAGCCGCTGTCATAATCCGGTTTGGGCATGACCCAGATGCGGATGCATATCTGCTCGGCGTAGGTATCATCTGCGCGCCGGTAGACGGTGATGGTGGATGTGGTCAGGCCGCGCCAGTAGGCGCCCACCCTGTCGTCCTCGCTCATCCCACTGGGAGGATTGTCGCCAAAGTCCACCCCGCCATAGTAGCGCTGGTTGACGCCGCTAAAGTCGCTGCCCCGGTACTGCAGATCAACCATGTAATCGTCCATGTCCCCTCCCAGGTCGTGGGTCAGCGTTTGGGCCACGCCTTGTCCCAGAGACACCCAGCCACTGCTATAATCGGGAGCGGGCGGCTTCCAGAAGCACCAGATGCGAATGCGCACCTGCTCGGCGTAGATATCCTCCGGCCGCCGGTAGACAGTGATGCTCGAGTCGGTCAGACTGCGCCAGTAGGCCCCCACGCGGTCGTTCTCACTCATCCCACCAGGAGGGTTGGCGCCAAAGTCCGCCCCGCCGTAGTAGCGCCGGTTGACGCCGCTAAAGTCGCTGCCCCGGTACTGCATGTCCACTACATAGTCTTCCGGGTCGCCGCCGATATTGTGCGCCAGGGTCTGGGCAGCGTCCTGGCTGATTGACACCCAGCCGCTGTCGTAGGTCGGCGTGGGCCGGACCCAAATGCGGATGCGCACGTCGTCGGCATAGGTGTCTTCGGTGCGCCGGTAGACAGTGATGCTCGAGTCGGTCAGACTGCGCCAGTAGGCCCCCACGCGGTCGTCCTCTCTACTACCGCCGAAGGACGTGGCGCCAAAGTCGGCCCCGCCATAGTAGCGCTGGTTGATGGTGCTGCCGTCCCGGTATTGCATGTCCACCACATAGTCGT
>DUEQ01000437.1 GCA_011192085.1 Caldilineae bacterium | reverse complement strand
GCGGCCGCGCCGAAGCCGTTGTCGATGTTGACCACGGTGATGCCGGGCGCACACGCAGTGAGCATGCCCAGCAAGGCGCTGAGCCCGCCGAAGTTGGCCCCGTAGCCCACGCTGGTGGGCACGGCGATGATGGGCGCGGGGATGCGCCCGCCCACGACGCTGGGCAAGGCCCCCTCCATGCCCGCGACGACGATGACCACCGCGGCCTCCCGCAGCACATCCTCCACCGCGAAAAGGCGGTGAATGCCCGCGACGCCCACATCGGTGACCCGGCGCACGGGCCAGCCCGCCCACTCCAAGGTGAGTGCGGCCTCCTCGGCCACGGGCAAGTCGCTGGTGCCCGCGCAGACCACGGCCGCGTAAGGGTCCTCGGGCCGGGGTTGGCGCAGGGGGGGGCCCAGGGTGATGAGCCGAGGGAGTGCGTGGTAGACGGCTTCGGGCAGGCGGGCTTGGACCGCGGCGACGTGCTCGGCGGAGGCGCGGGTGGCCAGGGCCGTGCCCGCGCGCTCGTAGAGCGCGTCCAGGATGGCCGCGACTTGCTCGGGCGTCTTGCTTTCAGCGTACACGATCTCGGGCAGGCCGTTGCGGGCCTGGCGGTCGTGATCCAGGTTGGCGAAGTGATGGATGTCGGTCATGGGGTCAACGCCTCGTTCATGCTGCCCGAGCGAAAGCCCTCCAAGTCGAGGGTGATGTACACGAAGCCCAGGGATTTGAAGTGAGCCACCAGGTCCGCGCGCAGGGCGAGGATGGCGGGGAGCTGTTCCACGGGCGCTTCGATACGTGCGAGTTTCTCTTCCTGCACTCGCACGCGCAGTTGTGTAAAACCCCGCTCCCGCAGCCAGCGTTCCGCCCGATCCACCCGGCTCAGCCGCTCCTCGTCGATGCGCACGCCATACGCGAAGCGAGAGGCGAGGCACGCGGCCGCGGGCTTGTCCCACACGCTCAGGCCCAGACGCCGCGCGGCTTCACGGATGTCCGCTTTGGTGAAGCCCGCCTCCTTCAACGGGCTGCGCACGCTGTGCTCCTGGCCCGCCTGCTGACCTGGCCGGAAATCCCCGATGTCGTCCAGGTTGTAGCCATCCAGCAGATAGGAGACGCCCTCCGCCGCGGCCACCGCGTCCAGGGTCTCCCACAGCGCGTCCTTACAGAAGTAGCAGCGGTTGATGGGGTTGGCTGCGTAGTTGGGATCTTCCACCTCATGGGTCTCCACGAAACGATGCCGCCCTCCGATCTCAGCCGCCAAACGCTGGATCTCCTCCCGTTCCCAGGTGGGCAGGGAGGGGGAGAGCGCGGTGACAGCCAGCGCGTCCTCGCCCAGCTCCTGGTGGGCCACCAACCACAGGAACGCGGAATCCACGCCGCCGGAGAGGGCGATGAGGACCTGGCCCATGTCGCGCAGGATAGCCCGCAGCCGGGCGAGTTTCTCGTCGAGGGTGAGGTCGGGCGTTTGTGGTGAGTCAATCAGGGTGATGGTCGTCATTACCGTCCATTATCCACATTTTCGCCCGGTTTGAGCAATTCTACAGTTCACGGTTTACAGGTAACTGCTACGGGTCTAGCCGCCAAAGTGGTTTAGCACATTTCCGTTGGCCATTGATCATTGGCTATTGGCCATGAGCCATTGACCATTTCACAGGGCCTTACGCCGCCAGCCGCGCGCGCTCCGCAGCGGCCTCTTCCAGTAGGAAATCATCCACAGGCAGGCCCGCCCGCTCGCGGATGAGGCGCTCGATGCGGCAGGCGATGTCGGGATTTTCCTTCAGGAACCGCTTGGCGTTTTCCCGGCCCTGGGCCAAACGCTGACCCTCGAAGCTGTAGAAGGAACCCCGTTTCTCGATGATGTCCATCTCCGCGCCCAGATCGAGGATCGCGCCCGTTTGGGAGATGCCCTCGTTGAACATGATGTTGAACTCCGCGGTGCGGAAGGGAGGCGCGACCTTATTCTTGCGCACGGTGACGCGGGTGCGGTTGCCGATGGTCTCCCCGCCCTGCTTGATGGACTGGATGCGGCGGATGTCCAGGCGCACGGAGGCGTAGAAACGCAGAGCCATGCCGCCCGTGGTCGTTTCGGGATTGCCGAACATGACGCCGATCCTCATGCGAAGCTGGTTGGTGAAGATGACGATGGTGTCGCTTTGTTTGATGGCGCCGCTGAGTTTGCGCAGGGCCTGACTCATGAGTCGGGCTTGCAAGCCCATGTGAGCGTCGCCCATCTCGCCCTCAATCTCGGCCCGAGGGACCAGCGCGGCCACGGAATCGATGACGACCACGTCCAACGCGCCCGAGCGCACCAGCATCTCCGCGATCTCCAGGGCCTGCTCCCCCGTGTCGGGTTGGGAGAGGTAGAGGCTGTCCACGTCCACGCCGATGCGGCGGGCGTAGGCCGGGTCCAGCGCGTGCTCCACATCGATGAACGCGGCGATGCCGCCTCGCTTCTGGGCCTCGGCGATGACGTGCAGGCAGAGGGTGGTCTTGCCAGAGGATTCGGGTCCGTAGACCTCGATGACCCGGCCCTTGGGCAGGCCGCCCACGCCCAGGGCGATGTCCAGGGGCAGCGCGCCGGTGGGGATGACCTCCACATTCAGGGCGTCGGCCTCGCCCAGGCGCATGATCACGCCGTCGCCGAAGCGCTTGGTGAGTTGATGGATGGTGGTTTCCAGGACTTTTTCTTTGCCATTCCTCGCGGGCATGATGCTTTCTCCTTGAAAAGTGGAAAATCTGTTTCAGGAACATGCGTTCTTTTCAGGAGAATAGCACAAGTGTTCCGGCGTGTCAACTCCGCCGCTGAAGGGCCATGGATCGCAATTTCGACGCAACGCGGGCAGTTCGGGTATAATCAGTTCACAGTTCACGGTTATCGTCCATTGTCTGTCCTCTATTCTCCAACGGTTATGCCCAATTCCATTGATGAGACCACCCAAAAACGCGCTTACGACCTGCTGAGCGAGGGCGTGCGGTTGATCAACGCCCGCCGTTATGGCGAAGCCATCCAGGTCCTGGAGGAGGCCCACGCCCTCCTGCCCGATGATCCAGACATTATGATGACCCTGGGCGGGGCGTTGATCATGGCCGGGAAGTGGAACCGGGCTGAACGCTTTCTGCAACGGGCCGTGGAGATGCATCCCGAGAACGCCCGCCTGTGGCTGAACCTGGCCGCAGCCATCCTTGGCCGACTGGAGCTCTCCCCGCGCGATCGCCAGGACCGGGCCATCGAGGCGTATAAAAAAGCCATCGAGCTGGATCCGGTCGCGCCCAGCGCCCACTACAACGTGGGGCTCATTCACGCAGAGCGCAAGGATTGGGATCAGGCCATCCAATGGTTCGAGGACGCGGTTCGGGCCAACCCTGCGGACAGGGACGCCCGTTGGTGGCTGGAGAAGGCCAAAAAAGCCTGTCACGAGGAGGCAAACCATGATGGGTGAGATGGAACGCCTGGAGGCAACCATTTACGGTCGGGTCCAGGGCGTCGGCTTTCGCGTTTTTGTGCAAGACAAGGCTCGCTCGCTGGGGCTGACCGGCTACGCCAGGAACAAATACGCCCCGCAACGCCATGTCGAAGTGGTGGCCGAGGGCCCGCGCCCGGCCCTGGAAACGCTGTTGCGCTATCTGCAACAGGGGCCCTCTCTGGCGCGCGTGGCGCGGGTGGATGTACAATGGGGTTCCGCCACGGGCGAATTCCACAGCTTTCGCGTGGGATGAAGGCAAAACCATGAGCGCATCCACCATCCAATCCCTTCCTTCCGATGCGTACGAACGCGTTGGCCGCCAGGCCTGGATCATCCTCTGGCTGGCCTTCGTCGCGTTCCTCGTGATTATCACGGGCGGGCCCTTGGCCGTCAACTGGTATATCCACAACGCCACCCGACCGATGGCTGTGCGCGTCGAGGCCGTGACCGGGGCCACCCTCATCCTCCCCGCCGAACATGGCGATCCCATCGCTGTGGTGGACTCGCACTATATCCAGGAAGGGGATAGCGTGCGCACCGACCAGGACGCCCGCGCCAATCTCGCCATCGTCGATTCCCCCGACGACGTCGAGAGCCTTGCCTCGGTGCAATTGCGCACGAACAGCGAGGTGGAGCTCATCACCGCCCGCCGACCGCGCTTTCAACGCAGCGTCATGCCCCGACAACTGGCGCTGCGTCTCCATTCGGGCCGGGCCCGAGTGACCAGCGGCCTGGCCGACGGCCGCCCCCTCAAAGTCCACATCCAGACGCCCCAGGGGTTGGTTGTGGTCAGCAACGGCAGCGCGGCCATCGCCGTGACCAACGAGGCGACCGAGGTCACCGCGCGCAATGGGAAGGTCTCGCTCATCGCTCAGGGGCGGGAAGTGGTGCTGAGCAAGGGGCGCCGCGCCATCATCGCCTTCGGCCAACCGCCCTCCGATTCTCAACCGGCGGACAAAAACCTGGTGTCGAACGGCGATTTCAGTCAGCCGTTGGAATCAACCTGGCGTGTGGAGAGCATTGTCGACGCGCGGGATTTGAGCAACGTCACTTTCGGCTCGGTGGATGTCATCAATACCGGCGGGCGCAATGTGGTCTATTTTCAGCGAGAGGCTCAAGGCGAGGACGCCAATCTCCACAGCGAGACAGCCATCGTTCAGGATATCGATGCGGATGTGTTCGATGTGGAGAGTCTGGTCTTTCGATTCGATGTGCGGCTCATCAGCCAGAGTTTGCCGGGCGGCGGCATCCAATCCTCCGAGTTTCCCATGATGGTGCGCATCGACTTCGTCGATGTGTACGGCAAGCCCCAATTCTGGACCCACGGCTTCTACATGGTGGATCCCATCGAGAACTGGCCTTTGCGCGACGGCGAGAAGATACCGGGCCTAGTCTGGTATGCATATGAGTCGCCCGATTTCATGCAGAGCGAGACCTTTCCCCGGCCGGCCAAAGTCACCCGCATTCGCATCTACGCCAGCGGGCATAACTATCGCAGCCAGGCTGCGGATATCGAGCTCATCGCAAAGTAACCCTGGCTATGTGGTCCCAGCGTCTGCGATCCTGGCTTTGGCTCCTTCCCCTGGCGCTCTATCTCGCGCTTACCCTCTATCAAATCGAGCTACCCGGCCCCAATTATGATGAGGCGGTGGAGGCGAAGCCCGCGGTGCAATGCTTGCAGAATCTGCCCGTGGAAGCGCATCGGGATGCGGTCATCCATCTCTTCGGCAAAGCGCTGCCCCTGATGATTGTGGATTATGTGGGCGCGCTGAACGCATGGGTGTTGTTGCTCTATTTCAAGCTGGGAGGGATCGGCGTGGCCGCCATGCGCCTCTGGCCCATCACCGTGGGCGCGGTCGTCGTGTGGCTGACGTGGCTGCTAGGGAAGAAGCTGTTTGGCCCGCGGGCGGGCTTCGCGGCCGCGATGCTGTTAGCTGTGCAGCCCTCCTTTATCTTCTTCTCCCGTCAGGGCATCTACGTCACCAACACGACCATCGCCCTGATGATCGCCATCGGGTTGGCGCTGTTGCGGCTGGCGGAGAGGGGACGCTCGCGCTGGCTGGGATTGGCCGCGTTCATGGCGGGATTGGGCCTATGGGCCAAGTTCATCATGCTCTGGCCTCTGACCGCGACGGTCATCCTGTCGCCCCTGGTCTGGCGGATGCGCGGGCGTTTGGGTTTGAAATCCGCGGCGGGGTTCGGTCCGCAAGCGCTGCTGCGACCCCGGTTCTGGGCTCCAGCCATCCTCCTCTTCCTGATCGGTCTCAGTCCCTTCCTGCTTTTCAACCTCAAGACCGGGGCCACGTTCAAGCACTTCGCCGAGACTCTGAACCGCTCCTATTACGGCGTGGAAAACGCGGCCTATCTCGATAACCTGACCACGCGCTGGATTCAAATTCAGCATTTTCTGAAAGGGGATCATTTCTGGTATCTGGGCGGGAATGCCGTAGATGTCCTGGCCTGGCCCCTGTTTCTCCTGGCTCTGGCGTTCATCCTCGCCTTCCTGCTGTTCCGTCGTCAGATGACCCTGGCCTGGCGCGCGTGCGTCCTCACCCTTTTCTTCTTCCTGTTGTTCATCCAATCACCCCTCACGCCCACCGCGCTGTGGTACACGCACCTGGCCATGTTCTCCCCCGTGCTGGCGCTGATCACCGCGGGGGGCTGGGAGTTGCTTTTTCGGACTCGGCCCGAACGCTGGGGGACCCTGGCCGCGGGAGTCTTCATCGCGGGCGCGAGCCTGAGCGGGCTGCGGGCCGATGTGGCCTATCATCGGGCGCTCACCGCGGCGGGCGGCTATGCCGATCATTCCGACGCCGTCTACCGCCTGACCGATGAACTCCTGGCCCGCGGTATCTTCAGCCCCTACGCCCTGGATTGGGGCTTCGACGCGCCCGTGATCCTCGTTTCCCAGGGTCGGGTGAACCCTATCGAGATCTTCGGCTACGAGCCCTACGACCGGCCCGATGACGCGTTCCCCGACCGGGTTCGCCCCTTGTTGCAAGACCCCAATGCTTATTTCCTGGTCCACGCGCCCGACCGCACCAACTTTCCCGGTCGACGGGAGGCGTTGCAGGCCTTGGCCGCGGACCTGGGCCTGGAGATCGAAACGGTGGCGGTGATCCGCGAGCGCTCCGGCGCGCCCCACACAGCGATTTGGAAAGTAAACCGTCATCCGTGACGCCCACACGCTCTCACGCTTCCACGCGAATGCAGGGTATCGTTCTTCGAGTGTATTCTGACTTCATCGACGTCCTCTCCGAGGAGGGCGAACGCTGGCGCTGCAAGGTGACCGGCAGGCTGAAGCGCCGTCGTCGCCGCACGACGCTGGTGGCCGCGGGTGATGGAGTGCAGTTTAGGCCCGTGGATGAAGTCAAGCGCGAGGCCCAGATCACCGCCATCCTGCCCCGCAAAAGCGTGCTTTCTCGGCGGCGGCCCGGTGCGTTCACCCCGGTCGAGGATGTGATCCTGGCCAACCCCGACGAGATCATGGTCGTCTTCGCCGCGGCCGAGCCCGAGCCCAATCTCTTCCTTCTCGATCGCTTTCTGGTGGCCGCGGAATCCTCGGAGATACCCAGTTTTATCGTCATCAACAAGATCGACCTCACGGGCGAGGCCCGGGCGAGGGAGGCGTTCGGGTTGTATGAGGCCATCGGGTATCCCGTATATTACGTGAGCGCCAAAGAGGGCGCAGGCGTCGACGCGCTGCGAAACCATCTGCGAGATCATATCACCGTGGTGGCGGGGCCGTCGGGCGCGGGAAAGTCCTCGTTGATCAACCGCTTGTTGCCAGGGTTGAATCTGAAGGTGGGCGAGCTGATGCGCATCGGCAAGGGGAAGCATACCACGCGGTGGGCTCAGCTCTATCCCCTGCCGACGGGGGGCTTCATTGCAGACACGCCGGGCCTGCGCGAGTTGGGGTTGTGGGACATCCGTCCCAATGAGCTGTCCGATTATTTTCCCGAGATCCGGGCGCTGACCCCGCAATGTCGATTCAGCGACTGCACGCATATCAACGAGCCGGGCTGCGCGGTGCGGGAGGCCGTAGCGCGGGGCGAGATCCATCCTCATCGCTGGCAAAGTTATCTTCAGCTTTTCGAGGAGGCGTCCCAAGCGCCCAAGTATGTCGAGGAGCCCTAAGTATGAAGATGCCGGACCTGCCTCCACCCATGGTCATCACTCAACCCCATCAATTGAAACTGCTTGTGGCGGAATTGGAACAGGCCGGGCGTTTCGCGTTGGATACGGAATCCAACAGTATGTACGCCTATCATTATCAGGTCTGCCTGATCCAGATCGCCACCGACGCGCGCGATGTGATCATTGACGCGGTGGAGCTGCGCGAACTCGCGCCCCTGGGCGAGCTTTTGGCCCGAGAGGACATCGAAGTCACCATGCATGCCGCCGAGAACGACGTGTTGTTGCTGCATCGGGATTTCGGCTGGACGTTTGGCAATCTGTTCGACACCCTGTGGGGCGCGCGCATTCTGGGTTGGTCCCATCCCGGTTTGGCATCCATCCTCAAACAGCGATTTGGGATCGCGTTGGATAAGCGAATGCAGCACACCGACTGGGGCAAACGCCCCCTATCCCCCGAGCAACTGGCCTACGCCCGACTCGACATCCACTTTCTGCTGCCGTTGCGCGATGAGATCGAACGGGAATTGCGGGCCGCGGGGCGGTGGGAGGAGGCTCAGGAGGTGTTCGAGGAATTGCGATCGATTCGGTGGAAGGAGAAGGCTGCGCCCAGCTTCTGGCGGCTGCCGGGCGCTCGCGATCTGAAGCCCCAGCAACAGGCCGTGCTCCAGGCCCTGTTCGCATGGCGAGAACAGCGGGCCCGGCAGCGCAACGTCCCTCCCTATCGCATCCTGCACAACGATCTCATGGTGGCGCTGGCCCGCGACATGCCCCGTACGCTGGAGGAATTGCACCGATTCCCTGGCTTCCCCCGGCGTTTTCCACCGCACCTCGCCCGCAAGCTGCTGCACGTCATCCGGCAGGGGCGACGGGCGCGGCCGCCAGCATATCCCCTCCGCAATGGGGGTCAGCGTCTCGACGAAGCCGCGCTGATCCGCTATGACGCCCTCCGTCGCTGGCGCACCGAGAAAGCTCGGGCCCGAGGCGTGGAGCCCGATGTGGTTATGACCAACAGCAAGCTCATGTCCATCGCCCGGGCCAATCCCTCCGATCTAGAGGCCCTGCAGGCGTTGGGCGTTCTGGGCCCGTGGCGGGTTCGAACGTATGGCCCAGACATTCTGGCGGTCCTGGATCGCGTCAACCAGGAATAGCTAGCGCACGCTTTTGGCCAGCATCAACGCCACGCTGCGCAGATTCGCCTCCCAATTGGGATTCAGGGGCTCCAGGGGAACGACCCGTCCGCCGATCATGTTCGCCAGCTTCGCTGGCGATTCTTCGTCGAATCCACGTTGATAGAAGATGGTCTCCACGCCTTTGCGGGTGGCCAATGACGCCAACTCCTGCAACTGCGCGTCCGTGGCATGCTCGGGGATGCTCACCATCTCCAGGCCATAATCCGCGGCGAAATAGCCCCAGGCGGGGTGACCGACGATGAAAAGCTTGCCCTCGGCCCCATTTTCCGTCATGACCTGACGGATCTCTTTATCCAAACGATCCAGCTCCACCTGAAACGCCTCCAGATTGGCCCGATAGTCGACCTCGTGCGCGGGGTCCGCGGCCATGAGGGCCTGGGCGATGTTCTCCGCCTGGATTTTGACCAGCCGCGGGGCCAGCCAGATGTGGGGATCGTTATCAATCTTTGAGACGCCCTGACTGATGTCGACGCGTTGGATATGCGGCGCGGCCTCCTGGATGTCCGTCAGCCATGCGGTTTCGGGCGGGATGCCCATCAGGAAGTAAATCTCCCGCGCCTTCAGCGCTTGGAATTGTCCTTTGGGCGGTTCATAGGTCAGGGGATTCACGCCCGGCCCGGCCATGACCAACACCGAGACATGGTCGCCCCCCACCTTCTTTACGAAATACTGTTGGGGCAGAATGCTGACCGCGACGTTGACGTCGGCGTCCGCGGGGGGCGCTTCGTAGGTTTCACCGCTGCACGCGGCGGTTACCAGGAGGATCAGCGGCAGCAGCAACCATGCGAACCTTTTCACGCTCATGGCAAACACTCCAGGAAGAGAAGGGTGCGTGGACAATGCATGTAGTAGTATACCGCCAGGCGGGAAGCGAAGGGAAATCGGCGACGCGGATCTCGGCGATTCTGCAACGGCTTTGCGCTGGCTCGCGCAAACCTGGTCAGGGCATCGAAAAACCCCCTCCAACGGTTGCCATTCCCTGCCCAACGCGCCTATACTTGAGTTCGCAAGCTGTAAGATAGACTCCCGTCAAGCAACCAATATGCCGGGCGATGACGCCCGTAATCATGGAGGCGACAATGTCGAAAAACATGATGTTATTCTTCATCGCGGGGCTGGCCCTCCTCTTGTTGGCTGGATGCACCCAGTCCCAAGCGTCTTCCTCATCCCCACCGACGCAAACGCCAGAAGCGATCTCAACCGAATCCTTCAACGTGGGGCTGGTCACCGCGATGGGCGGGATCGAGGAAAAGTTCTTCACTCGGCTGGCCTGGAAGGGAATCCAAAAAGCGGGGAATCTCTTTCCTATCGAAACAAGCTATCAGGAAAGCGTTTCGGAGGAGGATTTCGCCAGGGGCATTGACGCCCTGGTGGACCAGGGCGCGGATCTCATCATCACCCTGGGCGCGGAGGCGGCAGACGCCACGGGGGCTGCGGCCAAAGCCAACCCCGATGTGAAGTTCGCCATCGTGGACGCGCCCTCCAACGCCCCCAATGTGCGCGGCATTCGTTTCGATGTGGTGGGGGTTAGCTATATGGCCGGGTATCTGGCCGGAGGCATGAGCAACACGGGCGTGGTCTGCACCTATGGCGCGGCGAATACGCCCGCTGTCACCGATTTCATGACCGGATTCGTCCATGGCGCGGATTATTATCGTCGTCAGAACGGCGTGGATCTGGCTATCCTGGGTTGGGATGTGTATACGAAGGAGGGAGTCTTCCTGCAAGATGCGACGTCGGAGGATGAGGGCTATCAGATGGCCCAAGATTTCTTCGCGCAGGATTGCGATATCATCTTCGCCGTGGCCCGAGACGCGGCCAAAGGCAGCGCTCGCGCCGCGCAAGAGAGGAATCGCATGTTCATCGGCGTTATCGTCGATTGGTATGAGGCTTTTCCCGAATATGGCAACGTGGTTCTGACGTCGGTCATGAAAAACACCGATCAGGCGGTCTTCGACACCGTGGCCGCGGTCGCGGGCGGCTCCTTCCGCGGGGGCGAGGACTACCTGGGCGATCTCAATAACAACGGCGTGGCCCTGGCCCCCTATCATCGCTTCGAGAGTGCGGTGGGGCAGGGGCTGAAGGCGGAGGTCAACCAGGTGCGAGACAACATCCTGGTGGGCCTGTTGCGACCCTCTGAGCCATGGATCTATGAAAAGAACGCGCCCTGATGACGATGTTGCCACCTCGTCGCGCAGGGCGTTTGGCGCTTGTGAGGTTGGTTGACTGAAAAACCGCTGCAACTGGGCCGCGGTTCCCCTCGGCAAACCAGGATGTTCCCCGAACTGCTGCGGTGGTTGCGTTCGGATGAGGCCCGACCCTGGCTGGAGGTCCTCACCCAGGCCCCGCCCGATGACTCTCAGCTCTTGTCCACCCTCGCCCGCCTGCGCCGCGCCCTTTCCCCGGAGCAGGCGGGCGCCCTGGTGACCCAGGCCCGCCTGCGCCGTCGGGCGGAACGCAAGTTCCCTGGTCGGGCCAGCAGGATGTTCTTCGAGGCGACCGCACTGGAGCAGGCCACGTCCATGCCCGTGGCTGCGTGGACCGCGCGACGCTACGCCCGATTCGATTGGGTGGCCGATCTCGGCTGCGGTTTGGGCGGGGATAGCCTGGCGTTGGCCCAGGTGGGACCGCAGGTGTTGGCCGTGGATCGCCGCGCCCTGGCCTTGGCCCTCGTGCAGGCCAACGCCCGCGCCTGGGGCCTTTCCCACGTCATCCATCCTATCCAGGCCGACGTGACCGCGCCGGCCTGGGAGATGGCTGCGGCCTGGGCTGATCCCGCCCGGCGGGATGAGGCCGGCCGCCGTTTTCATCCCGATGCATTGCAGCCGCCCCTGGGAGCGTTGTTGTCCCTGCAGCGCACCCGCATGCCGCACCTGGGCGTCAAGCTCATGCCGGGGCTGGACCATGCGCACATCCCGCCTGAGGCCGAGGCGGAGTGGATTAGCCTGCATGGGGAGTTGAAGGAGGCGGTGTTGTGGCTGGGCGACCTGGTGCAGCGGCCTGGCAGGCGGGCCACGGTGCTGCCCGCGGGCGCGAGCTTATGGCGTTCGGGGGCCAGGGCTCCCGTGGCCAGCCCGGGCGCGTTCCTCTACGAACCGGACCCTGCGGTCATTCGCGCTGCCGCGGTGGGTGATCTTGCACAACGGTTGGGTTTGTGGCAAATTGATGAGACCATCGCCTATCTCTCGGGCGATGCATCGCTGGAGACGCCCTTCGCACGAAGCTGGCCCATCCTGGAGCATCATCCCTTCCATCTCAAGACCCTCAATCGGCGTCTACGGGCCATGAATGCGATGGTGATCGCAGTGAAGAAACGGGGCTCGCCCATCGCGCCTGAGCCCTTTCGCCGCAAGCTCCGCCGCACGCCCCAAGGCCGTCCCGTTATCGTCGTCCTCACTCGCGTCGCCGGAAGACCCTGGATGCTGATCTGTGCAGCCGGTCCTGGGGGGTGCGACGGCTCCATGGCGGCGGATGCGACGCCGGATTGAGATGGCGCGCCATCCTTTCGCCTGACATGCCTTTTCTCAGCATTGAACGCATTTCGAAAAGCTTCGACGCCGCGCCCGTGCTGCGGGATGTGGGCCTGGACGTGGCGCGAGGGGAGATCGTGTGTCTGCTCGGGCCCAGCGGCTGCGGCAAAACCACCCTGCTGCGCATCATCGCCGGGCTGGAACAGCCTGATGCCGGGCGCATTCTGCTGGATGGGGAGGACATCACCCGCACGCCCAGCCACAAGCGGGATTTCGGGCTTATGTTCCAGGAGTATGTCCTCTTTCCGCACATGACGGTGGGGCGAAACATCGCGTTCGGATTGCGAATGCACGGCTGGACCGAGGAGCGGATCCGAGAGCGGGTGACCGAGCTGCTCGACCTGGTGGCGCTGCCGGGCTATGAGGAGCGGCAGGTGTATGAACTGAGCGGAGGTCAGCAGCAGCGGGTGGCCCTGGCCCGCAGTCTGGCCCCCAATCCCCGCTTGCTCATGTTGGACGAGCCCCTTGGCGCGTTGGACCGCACTCTGCGCGACCATCTCCTCATCGAACTGCGGGGCATCCTCAAACATCTCGGCCAGACCGCGATCTACGTCACGCACGACCAGATCGAGGCCTTTGCCGTGGCCGACCGGATCGCGCTCATGCGCGAGGGGCGCATCGAGCAGGTGGGGACGCCCGAGGCGCTCTATCTGCGGCCTGTCTCTCCCTTTGCCTCCCGCTTTTTGGGCATGACGAATATCCTCTCCGGGCCCGTCATCTCCCTGAGCCCGCCCCGCATCGACACCCCCGCGGGCCTGCTCCAGCCCGCGGCGCTCCCCGCAGGCCTGCGCGAGGGCCAGCTCGCCACTCTGGTCATCCGGCCCGAGGCCGCG